>JAFNRE010000061.1:0-3918 GCA_017385735.1 Mycoplasmataceae bacterium | reverse complement strand
TAGAAATATAAATTACATCATATAAATCATGATATTTTATACAAACACTTTCTAATTTATGTTTTTTAAATTGAATATTTATAATGTTTGAAACATTTAAAAAAATGTTCATTTTACAATATGCTTTAATTGTTATTTTCATAAATCTTATAAATGTTTATAAATTGTTCATAATTTAATTCTTGTGCTCTTAGTGTGCTTGTAAGATCTAAATGAAGATATTTAAAAATTAAGTTAATAATATCTTTATTGCAAAATTGTTTTAAGTTATTAAATAAGGTTTTTCTTCTATTTAAAAAACACTTATTAAGAAATGTTCAATAAGCCTTTTTATTTAATTCAATTTCTTTATTTTTTTTAAATAAATAAATTAGTGAAGAAGTAACTTTGGGTTTAGGAAAAAAAGCATTATTACTTACATCAAATAAATTTTTCATGTCCAAAAAAGTTTGGCAATAAATACTAAAAGCAGCATATTTTTTATCATTAATTTTGGCACAAATTCTAGTTGCAACTTCTTTTTGCATTAAGAATAATGCTTGATTACAATTTCATTCTTCAATGAATTTTTGAATCATTTGTGTTGTAATTGCATATGGAGTGTTGCTAAAAATTAGTTTCACATTTTTTAAATAATCATTTAAATTAAGTTTTAAACAATCTCCATATATAACTTTAAAATTTTCCAAATGTAAGTTATTTAAATAGTTTACTAATTCTTCATCTAATTCAATTGCAATTACATGATTAGTGTTAATAATTTTTTTAGTAATTGCGCCAATTCCAGGACCTATTTCTAAAATAAACTCATCAAACAAAACAAAAGAACGAATAGTTTTAATAATTCGTTCTTTTATAGTATTATCTATTAAAAAATTTTGACCTAATTGTTTAGAAAAATTGAAGTTATTTATAAAGTCATTTTCATTAATAAATTTATTATTCATTTAGAAATTTAATCCTAATTTCTTTCTCTTTGTTTCATCTGAATGTTGAGTGTGTCTTCTATTCATAATAACTTTATGAATAACAACTGCTTGAATAATTGAAAATATTGCATTAATTACCCAATAAACAGCAACCCCAGCAGGTAAGAAAATTGCAAAGATAACAGATATTACTGGTAATCCTCAAGTCATTACAGTTTGAAAATTATTTGGTTTTTTATTAGCAGTAATTTCAGCTAAAATAACTTTCTTATTATAATTTTGTCTTTTTCGTTTCTTTGTTAAAATTTGTGGAAGAATTTGAGAAACAATCATAATTGGAATAACAATAAACAATAAGATTAAATATAATCATCCATTTTCAGTAAAGTATTGGAATATTTGATTATATGGAGAATCAGACAAATTCCATATATTAAATAAAACTGTATATTTAAACGGCCTTAGAATCGTAACTACACGATAAATAATCAAGAATACAGGTAATGTTATTACTACTTGTTCAAGCATTACTGTTTGACGAACATTATTTTTCTTATATACTTGCTGAATCTCTTGTTGCTGCATCTGCTTAGACTGTTGATCTCTAGCACCTTTATACTTCTCTTTAATTGCAGTAATTTGTGCATTTAATTCTTGCATTTTTTCTGTCATTACAGCACTTCTTATAGAAACAACAATTGAAATTGTTCTAATGATTGCTAAAAGAATAATAATAGCTAATAAAGCATTTAATCCGCCCCAAGCACCTCTAATGTCTCACATAATAAGAATTACAAGTGCACAACCAGGATAAACAAAATACCCATAAAAAGGACCATAAGCATTTGTTCACTGTCCTAATACAAACCCAGTATATGTTCCAGTTCCTAAATATTCTACGTGATATTGATAACTACCAGCTCCAGTATATGTATATGGTAAACCAAATTCAAAACCTTGACCAATGTTAGTTGATTCAAGAACACTTGGTTCAGAATATAAAGAAACACATCCTCATAATCCAAGAACAATTAAGAATAAAAAAATTGCTAATTTAGTAAAACGTCAAATCAACTTACTAATTTTTTTAGCAAGTATTATACTTTTATTTTTTCCTTTAGCATCAGATCAAAAGGCTGAGACTATAGCATTTTCAACATTTTTATTTCGTTGCATTACTTATTTTAATAATTATATTAATTTTTTAATATGGAGCAATTTAATTGTTTCATTTAATAAGAAATTATACTTTTTAGTATCATATTCACTTCTAATAATAAATACAATGTCAAAACTATTATTTAAAGTTATTTTATGAGTATAAAATCAACTTTTAATTTGTCTTCTAATTAAATTTCTTATTACAGCTGACTTATTAATTTTCTTGCTTACTGAAATACCCAATCTGGTTTTATTTATATTATTTTTATTAATAAAAATAATAAATGATTTTGTATTAATTTTTATCCCTGTTTTTATACAAGAACTAAAATCATCATTTTTACATAAACGAGTAAGTTGAAACATTTATTATTTTTCATCTGAAACTGTTAATTTATGTCTACCTTTTAGTCTTCTTCTTGCAATCACATTTCTTCCATTATGTGTGCTCATTCTTTGTCTAAAACCATGTACTTTAGCACGTTTTCTTTTTTTAGGCTGATATGTTCTTTTCATAATAATAAAACCTTCTATATTACAAAATATAAAATATATTAATAATTATTATAATATCAATTTTATGCAAAAACAAGACCAAAATATTTCAGAACAAAATTCAAATTGAATAAAAACAATCAAAAAACTACATCTTTTAATAAAACCTAGTAGTTTGTTTTTTGCTGTAATTTCTCACTCTTTTTTGCTAAAAAAAAATCAACATAGTTTATTTGTTGTCAGTGATAATGAAACTATTAAAGAAATTTTAATTCAATATCAAGAAAATATTATTCGTGAATTCAATAAATTATTTAATGAAAATATTTCTACTTTAATTGTTCAAACTAGAAATGAAGAACACGAAATTATTAAGAAACATGAAATCATATCTAATTTTAAAAAAGAAGAACAAAATGAAAATGAATTTGATTGAAAATATTTTTTTAATGATAAAGCAATTGAACAAATAATAAATTTTATTAATAATAATGATATTAAACTCTTATTAATAACAGGAGAAGCAAATTCTGGAAAAAGCTTCTTATTAGAAAGAATTTTAGAGTATTTAAGAAGAAATAATAAGACTGCAAATCAATATGATCTTTCTTCTTTTAACTTTTTAGTAGAAGATACTAAAAAAGAAAATAATGCTTTTTTTCTAATTGATAATATTGAAGAATTAAGTGATAAAAAAACAAAAAATCTAATTTATTCAATAAGTTTGAATAATAATAAATTTATTGCAACTTTCAAAAATATTTCTACAACTTTTATTCAAAATTTAAGAATTAATCAAATTAATTATATTTCTATTAACTTATTAACTATTGATAAAGCAACTGTTGATAAAATCTTAAAACAAAAAATTAAATTCACTATTTATCCTGATGCTTATGATATTTTGTTAAATTATTTGTTCACAAATCCAAAAGAAATCGACAATTTGTTAAGAGCAATAAATCTATTTTATGAACAAAATAATAACAAAATTGTCTATAAAAAAGATATCGACAATATTTTAAAATCACTAGATATAGACATATCAACAAAAAATGTCGATAAGTCTATAAATAAAATTTTGTCTTATCTTAATATGTCTTATAAAGAATTAATAGGAACTTGTAGAGAAAAAATATGTTATTGCTCACAATTTAGTAACATATTATTTAAAAAAAACAAGTATATTTATATGTTTGAGCGTATTTGTTTCATTTTAAAAAAAAATCATATTCAACAACTGTTAACTTAAAAAATACTATAAAAATAAACTTATGAACAATTTGGAAATAAATAATAAATATATTAAATATAGATAATAATATAAATATAT
>JAFNRE010000060.1:0-4598 GCA_017385735.1 Mycoplasmataceae bacterium | reverse complement strand
GCAGGATTTGTTAAATGAATAAAATCTAATTTTTATGCAGGAGCGCATTGCTATTATTTAACATTAAGTGCGGATAAAAATGTCAATTATAAATTCATATACTATTCTCTAAAAGAACAACAAGAAACACTAATGAATAGTGCATTAGGAACTACTATTCAAGGATTAAACAAAGATCAAATAGAAAATCTATTAATTCCACTTCCTCCAATTGAAATCCAAAATGAAATTGTTCATATCTTGGACACTTTCACTGAACTTATCACTGAACTTATCACTGAACTTAAACATAGAAAGATTCAATATCAATACTATCTTGATAACATCTTTCTATGTTTAAGTAATCCTGATAGTAAAGAATGTAATACAAAATTTAGTAAATTAATAAAAGAATATTGTCCAAATGGTGTTGAATTTGTTAAATTAAAAGATATATCAAAATTTAGAAGAGGATCTTTTCCACAGCCATATACAAATAATGATTATTATGGCGGAGAAGACAATAAACCATTTGTTCAAATAGCTGATATTTCAAATAATTTTAATTTGAATGAAAAAACTAAAAAGACAATTTCTAAAATTGCACAAAAATCTAGTTTGTTTGTTCCAAAAGGTTCATTAATACTTAGCATACAAGGAAGTATTGGGAGAGTTGCTATAACTCAATATGATTCATATATCGACAGAACTATAGCAATGTTTTATAATTATTCAAAAATAACTAAAAAATTCTTTTTATATGCTCTTTATAAATTGTTTGAAGAAAAAGAGAAAAATGCAAGAGGTTCAACTTTAAAAACTATTACAATAGCAGAAATAAAAGATTTTATGATTCCACTTCCACCAATTGAAATCCAAAATGAAATTGTAAATATCTTAGATCAATTCAATGATTTAACTAATTCAATCTCTTTAGGTTTACCAAAAGAAATTGAATTAAGAAAACAACAATATGAATATTATAGAAATAAATTATTAACTTTTAAACAATTAGAAAAGTAAGCAAATAAGCAAAATTTAATTTCTTATTTTTTGATAATGTATTAAATAAGAATATGAAAAAATAAATGAAGTGGAAATAATTTTATCATCTTCTAAAACTTCAAAATCCACTATTTATTCTAGTTAAACAACTATTTAATTTAATGAATAATCAAGTCTATGATGTTCACTATTTCACTTACCAGTGATATGAGTAAATGTCTTATTTTTTTTATTTTCATCAATTAGTTCATAGTTGCTAAAAATAAATTCTGACAAATCATCAATAAAATTGGTTTCTAATTTTTCCATTAATCCTCTTCCACCCATGGTGGGATCATATTTATTTTTAATACCTTCAAACATGAATTCCTTATCAACCTTTTTAATATGTAAATCAATAAACTTTTCTTCTTTAAGTTTATCAATGATTTTATTTAATTTCATCTCAAGGATTTCATCAAGAATTTGGTGATCAGTAATGAAATCAAAAGGAATAATATTTTTTTCACCAATTCTATTTAAGATTTCAGGACGTTTTAAATTTTCTTTAAAATATTTTTTCACTGCACTAATAAATTGATTGTGGATTGTTTCTTTATCAGCAACAGCATCCTTAATTTCTGATGTACCAATGTTACTAGTAAAGATAATTAAAGTTTCACTAAAATCAATAGTTTCACCTTGACTTGAAGTTAATCTGCCATCTTCAAGGATTTGTAAAAATTTATCTAAGATTTTATTGTGTGCTTTTTCAATTTCATCAAACAATAAAATACAAAATGGTTTTTCTTTAACTGCATTTGTTAATTGCCCTCCTGCATCATATCCAACATAACCAGGAGCAGCACCAATTAATTTTTGATCACTTTCTTCATGGTTATATTCACTCATATCAAACCTTATTAAACGTGATTCATCACCAAAAATATATTCACACAACGCCTTACTAATTTCAGTTTTTCCTACTCCTGTTGGTCCAACAAAGAATAAAATTCCTTTTGGTTTTTTAGAATTAGATGATTGGGTAATACCTTGTAATCCAGTAAAACTGCGAATTAAAGTTTTACGAATTTGACTAATAGCATAATCTTGACCTTTTATTCTTTTATTCAATTCTTCACTAATCTTATTAAGATCTTTAAAATTTTTGCTTGATTCTCATTCACTTTGTTTTTTATTGAAGTTAGCAATGTTATATAACTGTTTAAAGGTAAATTGTTCTTTACTATCTACTTCAAGTTTTGCTAATTGTAAAATTTCTCTATAAGACAAACCATCAGTAATAACAACAGCATCTTTAAAATCATCACTATTGTAATCTTTGATAGTATCTTTAACATTGATAAAATAATCACTATAAGTTTTAAAGAATTCACTGCGTTCTTCTTTACTTGGTTTTTGAATAACTACACTTGCAAATTCCACATTATTAGTAGAAAAGAAATTTGTTAAAGTACTTGGATTTCTACTATATAAAACTAATTTCTTAAAATTAGAAATAAACCTAATTACTTTAATATTTTCATTAAATTCCATAAAATCAGCAATAAGTTGTGATAATTTAGCTGGTGGAACTCCTTGCATTGTTCCCTTGTCAAAAAAGATATCACTACAATCAATAATATCAAGACGAGAGAAAGCAGTATTATTTTGAGCGGTTGCTCTGATTTCATCATTTAAACTATCTAAATAAGCAGTTAAATCATTTTCTGATATAGGATCATTTATTCCTAAAACATCTTGATTTTGTTGCTGTTCAGATTCTTCATTTGCTTTATCTTCGTCTTTGTTTAATGAATAATCAATTTGTCCACTACTTGGACTAAAATAATGAATTTTTTTAACTGGATTATTCTTTACTTTATTGCAATAATAAGCAATTACATAAGTTAATGAAACAAAACCATTGATAGATTCATTAGCATTAGGAAAAATATCTTTTAAATAGAACAATTCATTAATATTGCCTGATACTAAAAGAATGTTATTTTGATCTAACTTGTTAAAAAGAGTTTGCATTGATGATTTTAATGACATGATTATTTTTTATTCCTTTCATTAAAAGTATTAATAGATTTTTCTAGTGGTTTGGCACTTGAAATATTTCTTGTAATAATTGGGGTTGAATATTCATAGCCTTTTTGTTTTAATTTTTCTAAGATACTTCTTGATGTTTGTTCACAAGCATGACCAATATAATTACCTAACTTATAGCTTAATTTACCTAATGAATTAAAATTAATAGCAATAGTATTATTATTACTATTTTTAAATAATAACACTGTACTAAAAACCCCTTCTTCTTCATTGTATAAATATTTAATATTATTTCCTGCAAACTTGAAGTTAACTTCTTTAAGAATTGCTGAAACATCTTTAATTAATTGAACCATTCTATTAAATTCTGCATTTTTAGTAGCAATAAATCCAGCAATATCACTAACTTCTTGAGCTGTAGTATATTTGCTTACTAAATTTAATAAAATTAATTTAATATCATCAGGAAAAGTACATTTGTCTACTGCTTTTTTAAATTCACTATGATAGATTTTTAATTGTTGTTCATTAATTTGACTATTACGAATTTCATCAATAGTATTTAATAAATTTTGATCATTAATAATTTGATGTGATTCTTCTAGTTTTTGTAGTGCAGTAGTAGCTAAAATTCCATATTGAGCAATAATCTTATTGATATTTTGTGAAGCATTTTCTAAATATGTTTTGTAAAATCCTGCAATACTTGCATTAGCAAACTGTTGCATGTTAGCTATATCTTTCATAATTGTTGCTAAGATACTTTGTACTTCTACGGCATTTACTGTCTTATGATCTAATTTATAAATCTCATCAATTTTGCTATGGTATTGCTGAAGTAAATCATTAATAGTATTTGCAGTATTGGTGTTTTTTCAATCATATTGTTTGATTGATTGCAATCTATTTAAGATATCGCTACATTGTTGTTTAATGTCGTTTGTTAAATTAAATGTAACAAATGTTACAGAATGACTCATATTATTTACCTTCTTTTTCTTTATCTATAATTTTTGCTTCTAAATCTGATAAGAATTTATTATATTCATCTAATTTTAATGCTGCTTTTTTAAACTTGTTATCATCAATATATGTTCTTTTTTCTTCATCACTCATTCCATGCATGAATGCATTATTAAAGTCTTGATAGTCTTTAAAGTCTTGTAGTTTTTCTTTACTTAAAATTTTTCGAACAGTTTCATTATTAGTGATTTGAGTTATACCTTTATTTTTTTCATAAGTAATACCTAATAATTTGGGTAAATTAATTTCATAAATATCGCGGTTTGCTCTAGCTTTTTTTGTTAAAACATCAACATTATTATCAGCTAGTTCATTTTTAATATCATCTTTTTTATCTTCTAATTGTTTTAAGAAAGAGTCTAAACAAGTTAATCTTAAATCTTTATTTAGGTTTTTTAAATTATCAATTTTATTATTAAAGTTTTTAAATAAATCTATTAATTCATTTTTATCATTTATTGACGAATTAGCATCATTTATTGACGAATTAGCATCATTTATTAGTACTTTAGATTCTTTAATTTCTTTAATAATTGTTTCTTCTCATTTACTAT
>JAFNRE010000059.1:0-2762 GCA_017385735.1 Mycoplasmataceae bacterium | reverse complement strand
TTAAATGTAAAAAGTTATTTAATTAAACATCAAGAATTTAAAAAAATTGGGATATATTTTAGTAATGATGAAGAAGTTGATACTTTAAATATCATTGATTGGTTACTAAAAAACAAGTATGAAGTTTATATTAATAAAGTTATTAATAAAGAATGCAAAATAATGCAATTTAGTAAAATTAATACTTTAAACTTTGAAAAAGAACTTATTTATAAAAAGATTCTTCAACCTTCAAGTAATGAGTTTATAAATAAAAATGAACTTGATGTAATTTTTATCCCAGTTGTTTTATATGATCAAAATAAAAATCGCATTGGTATGGGTAAAGCATATTATGATAATTTCTTAAAAGATTATTATAAACTTAAAGTCGGATTAGCATATAAAATGCAATTTTGTAATATTAATATAAAAACTCAAGAACATGATGAAAAATTAGATTTAATAATTAATGAATATGGAGCAGAATAATGAAAATACTATTTATTGGAGATATTTTTGGGCATGAAGGAAGAAGAGCGTGTTTGAATGAAATTAAGAAATTAAAAGAAGAAAAAAACATAGATTTAGTAATTGCTAATGCTGAAAATACTAGTAATGGTAAAGGAATTACTAAAATTCATTATGAAGAATTAATGAATACTGGAATTGATTTTTTTACGATGGGAAATCATACATGAGATAATAAGGAATTTTATGAACTAGTTTTAAAAAATCAAAATATTATTAGACCAGGTAATGTAAATTTATTAGTATTAAATGATTATGCACACTTTAGTCATATTATCATTAAAAATAAATTAAAGATTCGTATAACTAACTTAATGGGAAGTAGTGTAACTGGAAAAAGATTTCAGGTTATTTCACCATTTTTATTTTTTAATGAATGATTGAATGAAAATAAGAATAATGATGATGCTGATATTCATATTGTAGATTTTCATGCAGAATCAACTGCAGAAAAAGCAGCATTTTTTAGAATGTTTGACGGTCAAATTGATGCAGTTTTAGGAACACATACGCATGTACAAACAAATGATAATCAAATATCTAAAAATAATACTGCATTTATAACTGATATTGGATTAACTGGAGCACATAATTCCATAATTGGTGCAGAAATGAAAGGAATTTTAAATTTCTATAAAGGAATAGAAAATAAAATGTATATTTCTAGTGCAAATGGTATTTATCAATTTTGTGCTGTAATTTTAACAATTGATGAAAATACTAAAAAAATTGTTGATATACAAAAACAATTCATCATTGAAAATAAATAGTTAGATTCTTAAAAAATTAGTTATTCATTGCTTCTTTATTTTTACTTATAGTTAGTGTTTTAATATTTAATGATAAATTATTAATTTCACTTTTAATACTATTAATAGTATTTTTATATGACAAAATAGTATTATCAATTGATAGTAATGTGTTATTTAATAGTGAAATTTGATTATCTATATTTTTAATCTTAGTTTGTATATTATTTACATTCATTAATGCTTGAGTATAAGCATTATATAAAGTTTGGGCATTTGTAGGAATGCTTAAAGAGTTTTTTATATAATATTCAGTTCATCCTTGTTTTGTTGGGTTAGTATTGTTCAAAGACTTAATATAGTCATTTCATAACGGAATATCAGTTTGATCATACGAATCATTAATATAAGTTAGAAATGGTATATTTGCTAAAGCAGTTTTTAGATTATTATTTGCAATTTTCAAATTGCTTTGATAAATTAACAACATATTCTTTAATTGATTTAAGTTAGTATTATCTTTTGTAACTTCATTATTTATACTAGTTAGATCTTCATTAACAGTATTTAATTGACTTTGTTTCATACTTAATTCAAACTGATAATTAGCAAGTTCTAAAGTTGTTAGATTATAAATTATGCTTCCTTTTTGTGATTGATTTATGTTATTAATCTTTATATTGAAATTTAATAAATTATTGGATAAATAAAAATTAAAGAATAAAAAATAATTTTTGTTGTTGTTAATAAAATTATTTCATTCTTTAATACTAGTTATATTTTGATTATTTGGTAATGTTATAACTTTATGATTAATAATTTTCTGGTTTATAACAAAATTTAAGATAATATTTGTAACTAAATCATCATTTTTATTAATATAACTTATTAAATTTGATGTTGAAGGAATTTGAGAATTATTAGTTTTAACTAATGAGTTGATAATAAATGATGAAGGAATTTGAATTAAATTGTTTTTAATAAACTGTTGGTTATCATCATTGCTTAAGTCTTTTTTTACTTCTTTATTATGACTTGAGCAAGATACAATTGCTATTGGTGCAGCAACAATCAAAAATAAACCAAATAAACTAGCACCACATAGTTTTATTATTTTCTTCTTATTCATTTATCTTGTCATATATATTATATTAAAAAAATAAGCTGTTTTCTTTTTCAAAAATATTAATAATTAAATTAAAAAGTTCTTATTATAAATCTTAAGGAATAAAAAATACAAATGAACTTAATCATTTGTATTTATTTTTGTAAAAATAAGCCATGTTCTGTATTATTGAAAAACAATAATGCTAATCATTTATCTACAACTATTAAAGCTGTTCAGTTGAATATTCAATTCTATTCTTCTAATTCCCTTACCATAATTTAGGTTTCTTGCTTATGGAGTTTACCAACGTTTCACTTTCTTATTTCTAAGAATTTCGTCACTGTGGCACTTTATGAATACAATCATGATATCTTTTGATATTTTAGATCTTCTTC
>JAFNRE010000058.1:0-5163 GCA_017385735.1 Mycoplasmataceae bacterium | reverse complement strand
TGTTTGTTTTCATAAAGCAAAATCTAAAGGATTTTTTTTATTATTATCATTTTCAATTCTGACATTATTAATTAAATCTTGAATATTATTATGTGATACTTCTCCATAATTTTTTATTGATTTAACATCAAAATAAACATCGCCATTGACTTCATATGCACATTTATTGTCAATTAATTTTTGAATAAAAGCAATAATTTCATTAATTTCATCACTAACCTTATGAATTTCTGGAATAAAAACATTAAAAACTTCCATTAACTTAAAATATTCTTCAGTATATTTTTTAGCAATTTGCATTTCATCTGTATTAGTTTGAATTGCTCTTTGAATAATTTTGTCATCAATATCAGTAATATTATGCACATAATGCACATTGTAACCTTGAACTTTTAATAATCTATACAATACATCAAAAGTTAATAAAGGTCTTATATTACCAATGTGCGGATCATTATATACAGTTGGTCCACAAACATACATAGAAACATTTTTATTTACTATTTCATTTTTTTTGTTACTTTTTGCATCAAATACTTTAATCATTTATTAACTCCTTTATATCTATTATTTTTATGTCCCATTCCTTAGCTTTTTGTAGTTTACTACTTGGATCTTTCCCTAATACTAAATAATTAGTAGATTTAGTAATATTTGATACAACTGTACCTAAATATTTTTGTTCAATTAATTTTACTAATTCATTTCTAGAAATTTCAAATTTTCCAGTTATAGCAAAAACCTTATGGAAATATGGATTATTAGCATCTACAGTACTAAAAGTTTTTTCT
Organism: Mycoplasmataceae bacterium; assembly: GCA_017385735.1. Taxonomy (GTDB): domain Bacteria; phylum Bacillota_I; class Bacilli_A; order Mycoplasmatales; family Mycoplasmoidaceae; genus RGIG1987. The sequence goes on along the minus strand of JAFNRE010000058.1, from coordinate 4,372 downwards.
TCAATATATTTAAAATTAACTCCAATATTTTTTAAATCATTAATTAATTTAATATTTTTTGGTTCTTTAAAAAAATGATAAATTGATGATGCAACTTTATCTCCTACATCTTCAACTTGAATTAATTCTTCTAAACTAGCATTCATTAATGTATCAATATCTAAAAAATGTTTTGCTAATGTCTTGCTTGTAGTTTGACCAACAAATTTAATTCCTAAAGCAGTTAGAATATGTTCTAAAGATAAATGCTTACTATTTTCAATATTTTTTAATAATTTATCTAAGGTTTTGTTTTTAATATGTAAATCTAAATTAATAATTTCATCATAATGATCTTTTAATTGATAAAAATCTAAAATATTTTTTAATAAATGATGTTTATAAAACTTCTTAATAGTTGATTCACTTAATCCTTCAATATCTAAAGCATCTTTTGAACAATAATAAATTAATTGTTGAATAATTTTTCCAGCACAATTTTCATTTGTGCAATATAAATCAACTTCATCTTCATTTCTTTTTAAAAGAGTTTTACAAATTGGGCAAGTTTTAGGAATTATAAAAGGATGAACAGTATCATTTCTTAATGTAATAATTGGATTAGAAATCTTAGGAATAACTTCTGCTGCTTTATAAATATTTACATAATCATTAATTTGTATGTCTCTTTCTAAAATATAATCTGCGTTATGCAATGTTGCAAAACTAATTACACTGCCATTAATTTTTACAGGTTCTAATTTAGCAGTAAAATTAATTTTTCCCGTTCTTCCTACACTTACTATGATATCAATCAATTTTGTTTGAGCAATTGTTGGAGGATACTTATAAGCTATTGCATATTTTGGAAATTTACTTGTTGTTCCTAGTTGTTCATATAAACTTCTATCATTTAATTTAATAACAACTCCATCAACATCATAATCAAGTTCACTTCTTTTAATATCAAATCAATTAATATACTCTAAGATTCCCTTTATTCCTTTAACTTTTTTAATTACATCTAAAGCAACTGGAAAGTGTTGTTTTTGCAAAAATAATAAGATTTCATAATGAGTTTTGAAACTTAAATTTAAATATAAAGGAATAAAGTAGAATCAAGCGCTTAATTTCCTTGATTTAGTTATTTTAGGATCTAGATTTCTTAATGCTCCACTAGCAGTATTTCTAGTATTCATAAAGTTCTGATTTTGTTCATTCAATTCTTTTAATACATGTTTTGGTAAATAAACTTCACCTCTTGCTTCAAAATAATTTTCATATGGAATTTTTAATGGAATTTTATTAATGGTTCTTATGTTATTTGAAACATCTTCACCATATAATCCATCTCCTCTTGTTAATCCATATTGAAAAATCCCATTTTGATAAATGCATGAAATACTTAATCCATCAATTTTGGGTTCACATACAAATTCAAGATCTTCTTTTTTTGTTTGTTTAACAATATTTGAATAAAAACTTTGAATATCATTTAAATTATAAGAATTTTCTAAAGATAACATTGCTTCTTTATGTGCTCTTTTAGTAAATTTTTCACTAACTTCTCCACCTACTCTTAAAGTTGGTGAATTTGGATCATAAAATTCTGGATATTTTTCTTCTAATTCTTTTAATTCTTTTAAATTTTTATCAAAAGTATAATCATCAATACTTGGTTGATTTAAAACATAATATTCATAATTTCATTGATGTAATTTATTTCTTAATTGTTCAATATATTTTTTAATTTCTTTTAAATCTAAATTTTTCATAAATAATTATTTATTTAAAACTAAATACAAAATAATTTTATTAATATTTAAGGTTTAATAATTAAATTTTGGTGCAGAATGTTCGCTAATTTTCTACTTGAATATTCATTTTGTGCTGTAATTAATTGTTTATCTTGAATAACATGTTCATAATATGGCAGATGTTTGATATATTTTGCTTTGATACTTCTTAGTTTATTTTCTAATAAGAATGGAATCTTATCGATCATAAAATTAAGTTTTTCTTCTTCATTACTTGTTGCAGTAATCTTTCTTTGATAAAGCAAATGTTTACCATCTTTATTCTTTAATTTTAATAATGCTATTAAGCCTCTTGAACAAGTACAAATATATGCATTATTTTCATATAGTTTTAATAAGAATTTATTTAATAAAAGATTATTATAATAATCATTAAAAACTTCATACCCACCTGGTAAAAAAATAGCACTAAACTCATAAGGATTTATTTCCTTTAGATGCTTAGTACTATTTAATATCTTCTTGTTAGTTTCTTGTTTATGTAATAATTTTGTTTTCTGTTTATTTAGGTTAATTAAATTAAATTCATTAGGATTAGAACTAGATTTATTTAAATTACAAAAAACACACTCATACCCTAATTTTGTAATCTCATCATAAAATTCAACAACTTCATTTAAGTAAATGCTAAACTGTGATTCTTTATTAAAAAGTTTCTGGTTCGTTAATACAATCAAGACTTTCTTATTATTCATTTAATTCCTTTTTTATTTATCTTCTTTAATAATTTTATTAAATTAAATCTTGATAAATAAAAAAATAACCAAAATCTTGGTTATTTATGGAGCAGATGACGGGAGTCGAACCCGCGTTACAACCTTGGCAAGGTCGTGTTCTACCGCTGAACTACATCTGCAAAAAAAGAAAATGAAGGTAATTTACTATATTATTATAAATGAACAAGCAAAAATTATCATAATAATTGTTGATCAATGTGTTCTTGGTGGTACAAAAATCAATAATACAACAATAAGAATTCCAATCAAACTATAAATAACTTGAATAATTGATGGTAATGCTAAATCATGTGAAAGACTAGAATTCATGATATCTGAAGCAGGAACAATTCCTTCTGCATGGAAGAATCTTGCTGCACTAACTAAACCAAATCCTCCAACTGAAACATTTGATGCTGTTGCTGCATATGCTGTTGCTGCAGACAATGTTTCATTAGCATTTGCAGTTGGGCCAAGTGTTACTTTACCATCAGGACCTATAAAGAAATATTGGTATAAAAATGTTGGTTTTAAAGTTTCTACAAAATGTAAATATGTAATATTTGGAAATAAATTATTTTGGATTGATAAGTTTCATTGTGAAAAGACTACAATCGCATCGACTAAACCATATACACACATACAAGTAATAGTTACAACAAGTAATAAAAGAAATGAATAAATAAATCAATTGGTCTTTTCATCACTTACAATAATATGCTTATTTAGAACTTTTATTGGTGGTGTTTTTGAATTACTTTTATCAAACACTAAATCAATTGGTAATGTATTATTTCTTTTTATTGGTTCTTTTTTAATAAACTCTTTTTCAGTTTTTGGTTCAACATTATTTGTAGTAACTGGTGTAGTTATTGTTTTTACAAATGTTTTGGTAGGTTGAAGATCATATTTTTTTACTATTTTATATTCAACAATTGGTAATGTAGGATCAATAACTGTAACATTTAATCGTTTTTCAAGATCATTTGCTTTTTTGTTTGATTCTTCATCAGGAACAACTTCAATAGAATGATCCTTTTCAACTAATTCAGTATCTTTATTTTCCATATTTTCACACTTAATGAGATCTCGATAATCGTAATATTATTATTATAATATTTTTTTAATTCCATTTAGATATTTTGATAATACTTCTGGAATTAAAATACTACCATCTTCTTGTTGAAAATTTTCTAAAATTGCAGCAAATAATCGATCAATTGCTAAAGCAGAACCATTTAAAGTATGTGGATAATAAATTTTTCCATCATTATCTTTAACTCTCATTTTCATTCTTCTTGCTTGAAAATCTCCACAATTACTACAACTAGAAATTTCTTTGTATGCATTATAAGAAGGTAATCAAACTTCTAAATCATAAGTTTTTCTAGCACTAAATCCCATGTCTCCACTACACAATAAGATTCTTCTGTATGGTAAATTCAAAGCTTCTAGAATATATTCAGCATTTTTAGTTAAAGTTTCATGCTCCATTTCACTTGTATCTGGTTTAACAATTTTAACTAATTCGGTTTTGTAAAATTGGTGTTGTCTAATAACTCCCCTAGTATCTCTTCCAGCACTTCCAGCTTCACTTCTAAAACAACTTGTATTTGCTGTGAAATTCAAAGGCAATAATTCTTCTTTTAAAATCTTATTTGCATATAAATTAGTTAATTGAACTTCAGCAGTTGGAGATAAAAATTTATTATTTTCAGTTAACTCAAATAAATCTTCTTTAAATTTTGGTAATTGTCCAGTGTTATATAGTGCTTGTTCATCAACAATTACTGGTGGTAAAATTTCTAAATAACCATGATTAATATTACAATCTAAAGTAAATCATTGTAATGCTCTTAT
>JAFNRE010000057.1:0-7306 GCA_017385735.1 Mycoplasmataceae bacterium | reverse complement strand
TCTAATAAGTTTAAAATAGAATTTGAATTTCATCCACCTATAGATGGCATTAATATCTTACATTTTTGCACTAATGCATTAAATTCATTTGCTCTTTCAATATTTGTCCCAGTTGTATAATTATTAACATTTTTAAAAATTAAATTTCCAAGTACAACTTTTACTCCTAATTCTTCTCCTAATCTTTTTTGGCAATTTCGAATTCGTTCTTTGAATTTTGAAGCTAATGATGAAGAAGATGAATAAATCCCAATTATATCAAATTCCATAATTATATATAATATAGTATAAAAATATTTAAAAAGGATTGATAATAATTAAAAACATAAAAATGTTCTTCTTAAAATGTTTAAAGCACTCAAATAAGCATTTTAAGCATAAAAGGTTTTATTAAATAAATTTAACAAAAATTATATGCATCTTAGATTGCTAAAAAAATTGTTTTATAAAGTATAAGTTTATTTCATAATTACTATTAAATGCATCCAATTAATAAGAATTTAATATTCAAATAGGCTTAATAAGTATTTACAAAAACAGTTTAAGTATGTTAAAAAAATAAAATAAATTTTGGAAATTTTTATATAAATCAAATTATATTGGTTTTATTTATAAAAAGTAATTTGATAATAGCGTTTTCTAAGAGATGTGTAAACTTATAGATATTACAAAAACTTTTCAATAAATTCTTATTTATAAATTCAATTTATTTTCTTCTAATTAGAATTAGATTTACAAAATTAATTTTTTCTTAAATTGCAATAATTTATTTTGATATTTAATAAAATATTTAAAGAAAAAGAATATGAAAATAAATAATAAAGTAAAAAATAATAATGAGAAATCAGGATGATGAGACTTATTAGATTTATTAATTGACATACTTTCAATTTGAAGTTAATCTAATTTTGCTTTTTAAAACAATTTCTTATCAATATTTTGTAATAAATTGAATAGATTTAAAAATATTAAAAATTATTTTTATCTACACTTTTAAATAATATTTAATATTTTTATAATATTTTAAAATTAAAAATAATATAAATTATTTATTTTAATGTTTGCTTAAACAAGGAGAAAGTTTCAATGGATCAAAAAAACAATATCTTAAATATAAAAGATTATGAAATTTTAATTTCTGAAAGTGTTGGAAAAGGTCATCCTGATAAAATTTGTGACCAAATATCAGATCATATTTTAGATGCATGTTTAAAAATTGATCCTGAAAGTAGAGTTGCATGTGAAGTTATGGCTGCTAATACTTTGATTATTGTATCTGGAGAAATTACTACCAAAGCAAACATTAATGTAGAAAATGAAGTTTGAAAAGTCATTAAACCTTTAGGATATAATGAGAATTCTTTTACTATTATTTGTAACATTAATAAACAGTCAGATGATATTGCTAAAAAAGTAAATAAAGAAAATCTAGTTTATGGAGCAGGAGATCAAGGCATAACTTATGGATATGCAACAAATGAAACTAAAAATTATTTACCAATTTCATATGATCTTGCTAATGAACTATTAAGAAAACTTGAAGAATCACGAATCAATAAAAATATTGCTCATATAAGAGCTGATATGAAATCTCAAGTAGAAATTCACAAATATGGTGACGATAAATTAGTTGTAAATAAAATTATTCTTGCTATTCAACACGATCCATTTATTAATAAAAAAGATAATGAAATATGAAAAGATCAAATTAAACAATTAGTGCATAAGACTTTAAAAACATACAATTTAACTATTGAAGATAAAAAGATAAATATTAATGCAGCAGGAGATTTCATTATTGGTGGACCAATTGGAGATACTGGATTAACTGGAAGAAAGCTACAAGTTGATACTTATGGAACCATTGCTAAAAATGGTGGAGGAGCTTTTAGTGGAAAAGATTATACAAAAGTAGATCGCACTGGTTCTTATTTATGTAGATGAATTGCTAAAAACATTGTCTTTAATAAATTAGCAGATAAATGTGAGATTGGATTAGCTTGAGAAATTGGTAATGAATATCCTGATGATTTAATTATTAATTGCTTTAATACAAATAAATTGCCAATTAGTAAACTTAAAGAGATTATTTTGAATAATTTTTATGATTTAAATTTAACAAAAATTATTCATGTTTTAGATTTAAAAAAACCAATTTATGCTTCTACTAGTGTGTATGGACATTTTGGTAATGAAAAATTTAGTTGAGAAAAAACTTTTGATTTAAAGATTTAATTACTCTTTTTTAATAATATTATTTGAATTTCTCATTTTGGTATAATTCAATAATTTTATCAATAACATCTGATTTACTAAATCCAGGAGTTGAAGTATTATTTTTAGATAATTGTACAAAATCAATTTCTTCAATATACTTTCTCATAATTTCATTTTTGATAACAAAAAACATATATTGTCTATTTTTATACAACTTTTTAGGATCATATATTTTTTCACTATAATCATAAAAACCTTGTCTAACAACTGCAAAATCTCATTGATATTTTTCTTTATCAAAATATTTCAAAGTATTTTTTGTATTGTTATGAATGTATGTTTTTAAGCCATTTAAATCAGCGTTCATATTTCTTTTTAGTCTCAAATCAGGTAAAAAAGTTTTAAACTTTTCATTAATTCAAATCATAAAAACACATCCGACATTATATGCTTTATCATTAACTAAAAAACTATCTCCAGGTAAATTAATACTAAAAATTAATTTTGCATTTTGATTAACTTTGCTTTGTATTGAATATCTTTTAAAAATATTTGGTAATATGAAACAAACTATATTTGCTTCATTTAATGCTTTATTTAAAAATGCTAAAGCTTTATCCCCTCTTTTACCAAAAGGTGGATTTCCAACAACTAAATTATTTTTGGAAAATTCTAATTTAGTTTTTAAATAATCTTTTTGAATAATTCTTTTATCTTCTTTTGGTTCAATATCATATGCTTTGATATTTTTATCCTTAATTTTTAGTTTATTTAATGCATCTAAAAAATTCCCACACCCTGCACTTGGTTCAATAAAATAAAATTCTTTGAAAGAAAATTCAAATAATTTTTTAATAATTTTTACAAGTTCTAAACATACTATAGGATTTGTATAAAATTGATCCAGTTTATTATTCATCACCCAAACTTATTTCATCCAAAAAATGAAGAAGATTTTCTTTTCAATGATTTATTTCTGCATATTTATATATACCTTGTTTACTATCTTTGGATGTGCAAAAACCTTTATCATATGTATAATCTTTTCTAATATAAGGTTTTAATCCAAAAGGATTTTCTTTATTTTCATTTTTTAAATTATTTAATTTTTCTTTTATTTCAACATCAAAACCACTAAAAAAATTGTTTAGTAAACATCTTGTATCATTACCTATAAAATCACTACCTAAGAAATAAATTACATCTTCATTTACTCTACTATAAATATAAAGACAATTAGACTTAGGAATATTAGAATTTCATTTAGGAAGGTGATTTTTCTCATTTTTAGTTGAGAATTTAATTTCTAATGGAAGAATATATTTTTTTGTAATAATTAAAAAATCAGGAAAATTTTGAGAACCAAATGGCTGATATATATATATATATATGATATGTTAGAATTAGGATTATTAACTAATTCTATGCTGTTTTTAGCAAGAATTTGCCTTTTTATATTAATTTTTTCAGAATCTGTGAAATCGATGTTAGAAAGGGCAAAGGAACTATTTCATGTTTTTGATCTAAAGTTCAACGTTTCTAATAAATTCATAATATTTTTTTCAAAGTCTTTTCCATTATTAGAATGTCCCTTGCATTTATTTATTTCATTAAAAAATTCTTTGAAAGCTAAAATTGAATTTTCTTTGTTGTTGTTCATGATATTTATTGTTAATACTTTGCAAATATTAGCACAATTAATTAAATAATGTTATAGATTTTTCTTTTAATACTTATTTAAGTGATTTAGGAATTAAAAGTTTAAATGAATCATAATCATAAACTACATTTACGATTAACTCTAAAAAATCTTGATACAGCTGTTTATTTTTTCTATGCAAGAATGCTCATCTTCATGAAGTTAAACAAAACATAATATTTAAGAACTTAAATATTTTTCATGCATTTTTATTATTAGGATTGAAATAATTTTTAATTGTTTTTTTAACAAAGAGATTGTTTTTATCATTATCAAAGAAATAAAGTTTAACCAAATCTTGTAAATAAAATTCAAATCCACAGCGATTAAAATCAATGGCATATATTTTGTTTTTATAATAAACTAAATTAGTAAAATGAAAATCTCCATGGCTAAAAACAAGACGAATTTTTTGAAAATAATGTTTTCTTGTATATTCTTTGAATTTATTAATAAGAAGATTCAATAATATTAATTCTTTTGGGTCCTTATTTTTTTTAATAGCAGGTTGTAAAAGATAAATTCTTCTTATTCGATCAAAAATATAATCCTCTTTTATTTGATCATTAATTTTGTTTTTATGTAATGAATTAACAACTTTTAATAATTTAGCAGTTTTTCTAGCTAATTTATTAATAGTTAATTTACTAAAATTATTAATAACTTTATCTAAGGTTATACCTTTAATTCATTGCAATAAAATTCCATATTCATTCTCTTGCTCTAAGAACATTAACTTGATTGGTTTAGGAACCAATTTAGTTTTTTTACGAAGTATTTTTAAATAATAATATTGTTGTTCATAATTATATTCTTCTTCATTACGATGTTTAATATATTCTGAAACATTAAATGCTCTTAGTAAGAATTGTTGATTATAGGATTTAATATAATACTTTTTATCTCCATAATCATTTGATATATCTTTAAATATTGTTTTTGGTATTTTCCTGTTCAAGTTTTTCTGCATAATAAGCAATCATCACCCCATTATCTCCAGTATAAGCTAAATCTGTTAAATGTAATTCATGAATTCATGGTTGATGTTCTAATGCATTTTTTAAGGTTTTACTTGCACTAACTCCTCCCCCAATAAAAATATTGTGAATATTGTATTTATTTACACAATATTCAAGTTTTCTTATTAATTCATCAACAATTCATTTCATGCTTGAACTAGCAATTTCTTCATTAAAATATTTCTTGTCTTTGGCATTTTTATTAATTAAATTAATGACTGAAGTTTTAAAACCTGAAAAACTAAAATTTTCATTTTTTGCATTATGTGGAATTAATTTTATCTTAGCTAATTCTTCACTATATAAATCATCAATCGTTTTTCCAGCTGGATATTTCATTCCTAGTTTTCTTCCAATTTTATCTAGTGTTTCACCAGCTGCATCATCTGTTGTGTGTAATAATTCAATAATGTTTTTAGCAGAATCAACCTTATAAATTGATGAAGTTTTTCCTGATACTACTAATGCTAAAAAAGGATATTTAATTTCATTAGTACCAATACTTGCACTAAAAATATGACCATATCTATGATCAATTTCAATTGCATCAAGATTTCATTGTCAAGCTAAAGTTTTAGCAAAAATTGCTGCAACATGTAATCCACCAATTAATCCAGGATAAGCAGTATAAGCAATATCTGTAATTTTGTTAACATCAAAATTCTTGATTAATTTATTTAGCATAATACTAAAATTCTCTTCATGCATTCTACTAGCAATTTCAGGTACAACTCCTCCATATAATGCTTGAATTTTAGAACTACTATAAAGATCTTTATATATGACCTTTCCTTCACAAATTACACCAATTGCTGCTTCATCACAACTGCTTTCAATACCTAATATATATCTTTTCATAATGTACTCATAAATTTTGATAATATTAAATTTTAAATAATATATAAACTGAAAGAAAAAATAATATTTTTTATTAATTAATTTTTGTTATTTTTTCATTAAAATGATAAGTATATGAATTTTTATTAAATTAAGGTAAGAAGTATGTATGAAAATCTAGATTATTTAAATATTGAAAATACAAATACTAATGAAGATTTAAAAAACTATAACAAAAATATTAAGTATAAAAAAATTCTTGATAATTTATTGAATGTTAGCTTTCAAAATGATGGAAGTACTTTATATACAAAAACTACAGTTACTAACAATAATGAAGATTTAATGACATTATTAAATGAAGAAGAATTAAATCTAATTTTAAATAAGCCAACTTTTAGAATCAAAATTAAACCAGAAAGATATGGTATTCTTAAAAAAGAATTAGAAAAATGTTCAAACTGTGATGAATTTATTTTAAAGGCTAAAGAATACAAACTTTTAAAAAAATCTGAAATTTTTGTTTTAGAAAAAGATCAAACTAAATTTAATGAATACAAAACTCTTGCTATTAATAACATCAACAAAAAACTTGATAAATTCTTAATGAATTGAAGAGATGTAAAAAGAGCAATTAATGAATCTTATAATTTAGCAGGTATTTGACCATACTATTTAGGAACTTATTTTATTGAGTGCAATGTTAATACAAAACCAATTTATGCTCCATTAATTTTTAAAGAAATTGATATTGACATTGTAGGAAATGATGTTTATTTAATTTCAAACTCTGATTATTGTGTTTTAAATGAAAAATTAATTTTTTTATTAAAAACATATAAAGCTAATACGGCAATTTCTTTAAAAGATAATTTAGATGAAATTATTATTAGTAAATTAAATATCCAATTAAATGAATATTATAAATCTTTTATTAAGGACGTTGATGTATCTTTAATTGGTAAATTTATTAATAAAGATAAAGATGATATTATTCAAAATGTTGGTAATGAAACTATTAAAGTACCAGGAATGGTTAGTATGTTTGCTAATCCAAGTGGTAGCAAGTTAAGAAAAATTGTCATTAATTTAATAGAAGAAAATAAATTAGACGCTATCTTAGAATCACCTGCAGATTATGATCCTTTTCAATTTGATAACCAAGCAATTGATAGCTTAATAAATAAAAGACAAAGTATTGTAAGAATTTGTCAAACTGATCCAAGTCAAGAAAAAGCAATTATAAAAGCTTTAGATAATAATTTAATTATTTTAGGTCCACCAGGAACAGGAAAAAGTCAAACTATTGCTAATATCTTAGCTAATATTATGCATGAAAATAAAACAGCATTATTTATTTCACAAAAAAAATCAGCATTAGATGTAGTTATTAAAAGAATGCAAAATTTGCAATTTTTTTGTTTGCAATTAATTCCTAAAGATAATGTTTCATCACAAAAACAAATTAAAGAAGATTTTTATGATAATTTTAAAATTTTATTTGATTTATTAACTGATATTAATGAAATTAAAC
>JAFNRE010000056.1:0-3512 GCA_017385735.1 Mycoplasmataceae bacterium | reverse complement strand
TTTCTTTTTTTGATGAACAAGCTTTTTTTCCACATGACATAATGAAACTACCTTTACTTAAAAAAATATATTTTATACTAACAAAAAAGAATTATTATTTTAAAAATATCTTAGATTTTTTTAATAATTCTTAATTTAGCACTATGAGCTCTTTTATTTTTTGAAATCTCATCTTCACTAGGAACAATTGGCTTTTTATTTACTAATTTAAATTCTATTTTTTGATCTATTGGTAAGTTTTTATAAATTTCATCTTGAGTTGTTAATTCATTAAAAATATTTTTTACAATTTTATCTTCCAAAGAATGAAAAGTTATTATAGCAAGTGTACCTTTTGGTTTTAATAAATTTGCTAATTCTTTGATTGAAGATTTTAAGACATTAATTTCATCATTAACATAAATTCTAATTGCTTGAAAATATTGCTTTACAACATTCTTTTTATTAATTGGTTGATCTATCTTATTAATTAAATCTCTAAATTCAAAAGTTGTATCTATGAATTTACTTTTTCTATAATTAATAATTTCTTTAGCAACACTATATGCTTTTTTGCATTCTCCATATTCTTTAAAAATTTTTGTTAATTCTTTAATGGAAGCGTAATTAATAACTGTTCAAGCAGTTAATTTTTGTTCTTGATTCATTCTCATATCTAATTTAGCATCATATAAATATGAAAAACCACGTTCTGGTATGTCAATTTGTAAACTACTAATACCAATATCTAATAAAATCGCATCAAACTTTAATTCTGATGGTAAATATTTCTTAAAATTTTTAAAATTATCATGAAATATAAAGACATTATCTTTATTTTTAAATCTTTTTAAGCAATATTCATAAGCAACTTTATCTTGATCAAAACCATAAAAGTTAGCAGTTTGATTAGCTTTTTCATAAATTGCATTAAAATGTCCACCATATCCAATTGTTCCATCCAAATAATTCATATCTTTATGAATATTTAAATGATCTAAAATTTCTTGTAATAATACTGGAATATGAATAACTTTATTTTTATTATTAAGCATCTTGTTTTATATTTTTAGTTATATTCTATATAATAATAATCAAATAGAAAGGATTATTTGAATATGTCTATAAATAATAAAAATAACATTGAAGAAGTAATGGAAGAATATGATGACTCTAATGGAAACATTATGGTTCTTGACAAAATTACTGAAAAAATCATTGAAGAATTAAATAAAGAATTAAAAGCAGGATCTTTAGATAGTGATAGAGTAAAAGTTTTATCTAAAGTTTTAAAAAATATTACTTCTTCAAAGAAAAATATTTTAAAAGCAGATTTATTAAATATTGAATTAGATGATTGCTTATATGATGAATATGATTTTGATGAAGAAGATGATGAAGAACCTATAGAATTTGAAGAAGATGAAGAAATTGAAGAAATTAAACCTTCAAAATCTTCTAGCAAAAAGAAATCAAAAAATTAATTTTTCATAGTTAAAAGAAGCAAATGCTTCTTTTTTATATTTCAAATATATCTGCTTCCTTGAAATACTAAAATTAAATATAATAAAATCAATTTATTAAGGAAGTTAGACAATGCCTGTTCAATCAAAAAATAAATCAAATAACATAACGAATAAATTTAATAATAATTGAAATAAGACTGCAACAAAATTAGGGATTAATTATACTAATTGAGCTCATATGAGTTTAATGAGACTGAATTTTATTGCAGTAATTTTAGTAACAATTTCTTGAATCTTTTTGATCATTGCTATTATTCTTCTTGTTATTAGTAGTGATGTTTATCAAGCATCAAATGCACATAATGAAATTAATCAAGCAAAATATCTATCACAACATGGATATTATGGAGAAAATGGTTTTGGTATTTTTAGTATTATAGTTTTCTTTTGCTTATGAGTTGCATTATTCATTATGGGATATTACATGACAACTAGAGCTAGAGATATTGATGTATTAACTAATAATTGATGATGATCAATTTTTGATATTTGTTTACCTTGGATTTTTGTTTATGTTTCATATTTTATATGAAAAGTAAGTTTTGATCATGCAAATAATTTAAAAGGTGAAGATTTAAATACCAATTTACATTATGAATATGAAAAAGAACTTGAACGTGAAAGTGAAGTAGACTATTATAGAGAAAAAAAAGAAGATTTAATTAAAAAAGAAGAAGCACAAAATTCAACTAAAGAAATCAAGATTAGTGGAAAAGCATTAACTGGTAATAAGAAAAAAAGAAAATAAAATGGATAAAACAAAAATAACAAACAATATTTATATTAAGAATTTGAAATTAGCAAAATGAAAGATGTTTTATATATCTTTCATTTTTTTATTATTATTTACAATATCATGCTTATTAATATATGCAAATATCATTTGTTTTAAACAAGCAATCTATTTATCTAAGTTTTCAAACTTAAATATTAAAAATTCAAGTATAGTTTATTATTTTGTAGCAATATTAATGATACTTTTAAGTTTAATGATTTTAATATTTGGTTTATGAATCTTAATAAGAACTATATTTGAATTAAGAATTATAAAACAAATAAATTTATTATTTAAACAAGAAGAAGAAATTAAAATGGAAGAAAAGAAAATTTACAAACTATTTAAGATCAACTTGAATAAATATTTAATGGTTTAAATATAAATAAAAAATATGGATTATATTCTTATATAATCTATATATTATTTGGAGAGTTGGCTGAGCGGTTTAAAGCAACAGCTTGGAAAGTTGTCAGTAGGTTTAACACTTACTCAGCGGTTCGAATCCGCTACTCTCCTCCATTATGCGGCATTAGCTCAGCTGGATAGAGCATTAGTTTGCGGAACTAAAGGTCACAAGTTCAAATCTTGTATGCCGCGCCAAAAATATAAAGTTCTTATTGCTTTATATTTTTTATTAAATGAATGTAGCATTAGCTTAATGGATAGAGCTTAAGCCTCCTAAGCTTATGATGTCAGTTCAAATCTGATATGCTACACCATAATTGGAGAGTTGGCTGAGCGGTTTAAAGCAACAGTCTCGAAAATTGTAAGTAATTTATATTACTCAGCGGTTCGAATCCGCTACTCTCCTCCAACATTAGTATTAATTTAATTTATAATAATAATTTTTTAATTTCTAAATGTAACAAAATTATTTAACTAGTATTAAAAAATATTAAATTTAATGGGAGGCTTTCATTTTTGTGGGAAAGGCTAAATTATGACAACTAAAAAGTTGTCATTTTTTTATTAAATTTTATTAAATATATAAGAAAGGATTAAAGATGGAAAATTTTGATAATTACATTCAATTATTATTGACAAAAGATCTTGAAGAACAAGACAATGAATTGTTCACAAATAGGTGTAAAAAAAGATTTGAATCTAATGGTTTTAAGGAAAAAACTATTATATTTAAGAAGCAAAAAATTCGTATTAAAAGAAGATGCTATTATGACCATAAAGAAAAGAAATATGTTTTTTTATTAGATGAATTTTTACACATCAAT
>JAFNRE010000055.1:0-5434 GCA_017385735.1 Mycoplasmataceae bacterium | reverse complement strand
ATTGATGTGTAAAAATTCATCTAATAAAAAAACATATTTCTTTTCTTTATGGTCATAATAGCATCTTCTTTTAATACGAATTTTTTGCTTCTTAAATATAATAGTTTTTTCCTTAAAACCATTAGATTCAAATCTTTTTTTTACACCTATTTGTGAACAATTCATTATCTTGTTCTTCAAGATCTTTTATCAATAATAATTGAATGTATTTATCAAAATTTTCCATCTTTAATCCTTTCTTATATATTTAATAAAATTTAATAAAAAAATGACAACTTTTTAGTTGTCATAATTTAGCCTTTCCCACAAAAACGAAAGCCTCCCTAAAAATTAATAATGAAATTGAAAGATATCGAATTGGTAGTATGGATGAAAATGCTATACTTGGAGAAGATTATATACTTATTCAAAAAAATTTAAAATATAATCGTTGACTAGGTCAAACTTGATTTACACCAGATAATATTCCTCATGTTTGTATATACTCATTAGCAGAAAAAGGAAAAAGAAAAGCTATTATTAAAAATTTTAGGTTTTTTGATGGATGTATATATGTTAAATTATGTAGAACTTTTAAAGGTATGGTACTTTGAATAACATTAAAATTTAAACAATTTAAAAAATAATAACTTTTTTTCTTAAGACTAATTGCTTAAATATCAAAATTATTTTAAAGAATATGTGTTGCACCAAGAATGATAATTATTATTAAAAAAATGCTTAATAAAATTACAATAATGATTCACATTCAATAAACTTTAGTTTTTTTAATATAAGTTTTATTTTTATAACGAAATTTCTTATTATAGTGTTCTAATAATGTTTTTTCATTAAATCCTAAATGGATATTTTTTATTTTTAAAAAATTTATGAAATTAGATTTATATTCACCAAAGTTTTTTTGAAAATTAAAATTAGAAACAAAATTGTTATTATCTTTATTAATATAATGTAAACTAATTTTTTTAGTAATTTGTTTTGTTGATTTTAATTTATCGAATTTACTAATTAATCTATCAAATTGAATTTCATTCAATAATTGCATTATTCATTATTATTTAAATAAGGTTTTAAATATTGTGCAGTATAAGATTCATTATAATTGTTTTTTACAATTTGTTCAGGTGTACCTGTAGCAATGATATTTCCCCCTTCATCACCACCATCTTTACCAATATCAATAATATGATCAGCAACTTTGATTAAATCTAAATTATGTTCTATTACAATTACAGTATCACCATGATCAACAATTCTATTTAAGATATTAATTAAGTTTTTAATATCATGCATATGTAAACCAGTTGTAGGTTCATCTAAAACATATAAAGTTTTTCCAGTAGGTTTTTTTTGTAAATATTTTGCTAACTTAATACGTTGTGCTTCTCCTCCTGATAATAAAACTGCATTTGTTCCTAATTTAATATAACCTAATCCTACTTCTTTCATTAAGTTTAATTTGTAATGAATTGCTGGAATATTTTGAAAAAATTCACAAGCTTCATCAACATTCATCTCTAAAACTTCAAAAATATTTTTATTTTTATATCTTACTAACAATGTTTCTTCATTGTATCTTTTACCATTACATTCATCACATTTAATATAAACATCAGGCAAAAAATTCATTTCAATTTTAATTGAACCATATCCATCACATTTTTCACAAATTCCACCTTTTACATTAAAACTAAATCTACTACTAGTAAATCCATGTGTTTTTGCTTCTGGTAATTGAGCAAATAATTCTCTAATATCATTAAATACTCCAACATAAGTTACAGGATTACTTCTTGGAGTTCTTCCAATTGGTTCTTGGTCAACTATTACTAATTTATCAATATCATTATGTCCAGTAATTGAAGAATAAGTTAATGGTTCAATAAAAGGATTAAATAATTCTTTTTGAATTGCTTTTACTAAAGTTTCATTAATTAAAGTACTTTTACCACTACCACTTACACCTGTTATTAAAATTAATTTTCCTAATGGAAAAGTTGCAGTAATATTTTTTAAATTATTACCTTTTGCACCTTTTAAAATAATCTTTTTACCATTTCCACTTCTTCTAACTTTTGGTACTTTAATTTGATATTGTTTACTTAAATATTTTCCAGTTAATGATAATTCATTATTTTTAATTTGTTCTGGTGTTCCTATAGCAGTAACATATCCACCATTTGCTCCAGCATAAGGACCAATATCAATTAAATAATCTGCACTATTCATGGTGTCTTCATCATGTTCAACAACTAATAAACTATTACCTAAATTCACAATTTGTTTCATTGTATTAATTAACTTATCATTATCTTTTTGATGTAATCCTATACTTGGTTCATCTAAAACATATAACACACCAGTTAATCTACTTCCAATTTGTGTAGCTAATCTAATTCGTTGCAATTCTCCACCACTTAAAGTATTTGCAGTACGATCTAAAGTTAAATAATTTAATCCAACATCATTTAAGAAATTTAATCGGTCTAAGATTTCTTTTAAAGCTAATTTAGCAATATGTAATTCATATGGTGTTAAATTAATCTTTAAAAAGAAATCAATTAATTTGCTTGTTGATAATTCAGTTAATGAAATAATATCTTCATTATTAATTTTCACACTTAATGCTTTTTCATTTAATCTTTTACCATGACAAACTTTACAAGGAACTTCACTTAAATATTTGCTGTAATATTCTCTAGCCATATTACTTGAAGTTTCTTCATGTCTTCTTTTAATTAAATCAGCAACTCCTTCAACATATTCTGTTTTGTATTGTTGATTTCCACTATTACTAATTAAATGAATGGTAATTGGTTCATCAGATCCATGAAGAATATGTTCAATATCTTTTTTGCTTAAATCTTTAATTGGAATTGTTTTACTAATATTATAGTATTTTAATAAAGCATCAAATTTTTGCCAATCTAAAGTATTTGAATCAACTGTATTTTTAAAATAATCAATTCCACCTTCAATAATACTTAAATTTTTATATAAAAAGATTTTATTAGGATCTGGTTCATAAGTAAATCCTAAACCTTTACAATAACTACATGCTCCTATTGGAGAATTAAAAGAAAATAATCTAGGTTCAATTTCAGGCAAACTAAATCCACAAATCTTACAACTTGCATTTTGATTATATTCATATTCTTTTTGTGTTCCATCAGTTTGAATTCGATCAACAACAATTTTTCCATTAGCATATTTAACAACTGTTTCTAAAGTATCATAAATTCTACTTTTAGTATCTTGATCTTTATGTAAAACAATTCGATCTACAACAATATCAATATTATGTTTAATATTCTTATCAAGATTAATATCTTCATCTAATAAATATTGTTTATTATCAACTTTTACTCTAATAAATCCTTCTCTTTTAAGTTTTTCAAATTCATTCTTAAAAGTTCCTTTTTCATTTCTTGCAATTGGTGCTAGAAATTCTAATTTATCACCATCATCAAAATCCCAAATTTTATCAAAGATTTGCTTCAAAGTTTGACTTTCTATTTTGATATGATCATTTGGACAATATGGTTGACCAATTCTTGCAAAAATTAATCTTAAATAATCATAGATTTCAGTAACTGTTCCAACAGTACTTCTAGGATTATGACTTGTTGATTTTTGATCAATACTAATTGCTGGACTTAATCCTTCAATACTATCAACATCAGGTTTATCTGAATTACCTAAAAATTGTCTAGCATAAGAACTTAAAGAATCTAAATATCTTCTTTTTCCTTCATTATATATTGTATCAAAAACTAAACTACTTTTCCCACTTCCACTAACACCTGTAACAACTACTAACTTATTTTTAGGAATATCTAAATTAATATTTTTTAAGTTGTTTTCTCTTGCTCCTCTAACCATGATATAGTCATTAGGTGTGTGATTAATATCATCAAAAAAAGTGCCATAATCACCAATAACTTCTTTTGAAGAATCATTTTCTTTTTTAATTATTTGTAACTTAGTTTCATTATTATTGTTGTTATTTATATCATCATTAATTAAAGAATTTGCTTTTTTCATAATTGTCCTTTCTCTTTATGTAATTAAGATTACTTAAATTAACATTGGATAGTTGATTTAATTTATATTCATTATAAGCATCTTGATATTGTAAATTACTATAAGTTCCATAAAATCTACAATGATTATAACAATCTAAAAAAATCATTGGTTGTGTTTGATAAACAAAATTAAATAATGATAAATTTGGAATTAGATTGACAGTTTTTGTTCATATTAAAGGATTATGATAATCATTTAATCAACTTCTTATTTCATCTAAATGATTATTTTTATTATTAACAAAATCATATCCTTCATTAAAAATACTATAACTAAAAGTTTTTGAAGTTGGATTGATAAAATCAATTTTATTACCAATAGCACTACTAGAATTAATTAACTTATGATTTTGTAAATAATTTTTTACAAAATTATCATCAAAATATACTAAAAACTGTTTGTTCTTGTTGATTTGTTGATTGATTGTAATAGTAGGATTCAAAAATCTTAAAGATTCAGCAAAGTTAATATAAAATCCCCCATATGCATAAAAAACATCATTACTATAATTAAGAAAATTATAAGGATAATTTACTAAACAAGGTGCAATTGTTGCATTTTGTACAATAACTTTTCTTTTAATTGTTACAAAATTATTCACAACTTCATTTTCATTAATACTTCAAAATTTAATATCATTTGTTGCTGCAACATCATATGATGTAGTTATTACATAAGATAAATTGATTTTTTTATTCATGATTTGATATTGAAAATCAGTAATAGTAGATATTGGTTTAGCTGCTCATTTTAAATTATTAATTCCTGAAAAATTAGTGCCTTGTTGACTAAATTTTATTAAGGTATGATTAAACATAAATCCATAAAATCAATTTGATGATAAATTTAATATATGATTAATATTTAATTCAAATTGATTTAAATCAGATGAAATAACATTTTCAAAATTTACATTATTTTTTATTTCATTATTAAAATAATTAGATCAATTATTAATTGCAGTTTCGTTTTGATTACTAATTAAATTATTCCAATTTAATTGCTTATTGTTTTGTAAAAAGATGTCTTTTGAAATGTTATTATAAGCAAAATTATTGTTATTTATTTCATTATTAGAACATGAAACAATACAAACTGGAATAATGCTTATACTTAACAAAAGATCAATTACAATTGTTATATTTTTAATAATTTTCTTCATTTTTAATATGTTTATATAACACATATATTTTAAAAAAATATATGAAAAACAAAATAATTTGTCATTAAAATAGTAAATTATTATTGAAGTTGTGAATAATTTTATAAATTTTTAAATATAAAGTTCATTTTCTACATAAAAAATGAAATAATTTTATAATATTATAATATAAATAATTATTTAATT
>JAFNRE010000054.1:0-7812 GCA_017385735.1 Mycoplasmataceae bacterium | reverse complement strand
TCATTTAATAATTTATTTAATTTAAAGTAAATTCCACTATTAATGTTTGTACTTGTACTACTTGTTGATGATGTTGAATTATTAAAACCATCTATAAAAAATATATTTGATGTTTCATTACCAGCAGAATTTGGTCCAAGTCCAGTTCATGATAATAATATTCCATTATATGCTAATTCAACACCTGAAATTTGTGTTGTTAAATTATTTGAATTTCAGTCATATAATGGAAAAAGAATTTCTATATTATTTACTATTTTGTTGTCACTATATGTAATACCATTAACAGTATCAGAATAGATGTCGTGATATATGACACTAAGAATTGCTGATTTTAGTTCATCTAAATGATTATTTAATGCTTCTTGTGCAGTATATGAATTCATACTATCGTCATTTGAAACATTAATTACAGAACTCAAATAATTATCTAAAGAATTTGCAATTTGATAGTTAACATAACTCATTGTATTATAGTTTGCTGAAGGACTACTAAAACCAGTGATGATAAAAAGATCAGAACCTGTTTCAGAAGTTATTGATATTCCTTTGTACATTATTTCTATACCTGAAATTTGACATTCATTGTTATCTTGATTTGAAATTGTTCCAGGAGAAGTTATTTCTATATTTGCTGCAATTTCATTAGCAGTAATAGTAATACCATTAACAACTACTGAACTAATTTCATCTTCAATTGCACTAATGATTGCTTGTTGCAAAGTTTTTCAATGATCATTAAATGCTTGTGCTGCTGTATAAGAATCCATATCATCATATTTAGCAACATTTATATTATTAGGTAATGAATTTAATTCATTTAATACTTCTTGACTAACACTAGCAAACCCTGTAATAGTAAAGGTATTTGCTGATGATGAATTTGAAGCATTTTTAGGTGTTAATTGAGTGGGGACACTTTCTAAAATTCCATCATAATATAATGTAACATTTAGTGTTGAAAGATTATAAGAAAGAATATCAGTTGAAGGTGTAAAGTTTATTCTATTTAATATATTTTGCAAAGTATATGAATAATTATCATAAACAAACAATGAAATATGTGGTTTTATTTCAGATTCTATTGCATCCATAATTGCTTGATCTAATTGTTTTGAAACATTAAAAGATGTAACAACTTCTATTGGACTATATGAACTCATATTATCATATTTAGCAATATCAATTGTATTGCTTAATAATGAATCTAATATATTTACAAACTTTTGATTTATATTACTAAGTTGATTACTAAATCCTGTCAAGCAAATTGAAGTAACTGGAGGAATGACATTATTGCCAAATTTATATCTAATAGTCAAAGGAATACCATCATATTCTAATAAAACATTTGGAATTTCTCCATATAAATTATCTTGTTGTGAAATTGTTTTTGGTAATACATATGTTATATTGTTTAAGAGATAATTAATACCAAGTTTAATAGAAGAAGGATTTATACAATGATAAAATCAAGGAACATCTCAACTAGTAAAAGAACCATCAACTGCATTTTTAAGTATTATTTCAAAATATTTTTGAAAAAGAATGGGTGGATTTTTAAGTATACTTTCAGCACTATAATTATCAAAATAATTATCATATGAAGAGAAATCAATATATCGAAAAAAATGAAAATGGAATGTTTGATCAAATCAATTAATAATTTTTTCTTTAGAAATACTATTAAATCCATTAACTGTGAAATTCTTTGAAGATGTATTAGATATTAAAGACATTCCATTGTACGATAATGAAACTCCTGAAATTTCCATATTTTCATCATCAATTAATGAAATGGTAGATGGTAAATTAATTACAATTCCTGCAGCAATTTCACTTACAGTATATGCAATTCCAGTAATATTAAATGAAGAACTTCCAATTTCATTTTCAATAGCATCAATTATTGCAGTTTTTAAATTATCAGTTGTATCATTGCTTAATGCTTCTGCTGCAGAATATTCATTCATATCTTCATAATTTGAAACATTAATTGTACTGTTTAATAATGGAAATAGTTCTTTTGCAACTTGTTGATTTCTGTTATAGTTAATGTTTGCTTGATCTAATGAAATAATCTTAAAGCCTTCAATTATAAAACTATTTGTTGATGAATTTGTAGAAGAAGATTTAGAAGCTAATTTAATACCATTGTATGATAATAAAACCCCTGGAATTTGTCCATTTGAATTGGATTGTGTAGCTACTGCTTGTGGTAACTGAATTGTTATTGCATTTGTAATTTGTGATGCAGTATATGGTATTGAATCAATAATGAATGATATTTTTGATGAAGAAATTTCATTTTCAATAACTTGAATTATTGCAGATTTTAAATTGTTAGTTAAAGTACTATTTAGTGAATCAGCAGCAGTATATGAACTAATAGATTCTTTACTGATATTAATTATTTGATTTAATAATGAATCTAATTTATTTGCAATTTGGTGGTTTCTATTTGCACTATTTCCTTTTCCACCTGGATTATATCCTATTTGACTAGCAGATGCTTTAGTAAATCCTTCAATAACAAAATCAGTATTAGATGATGAAGAAGAACTAGTAGTTGATGAACTAGGAAAATTAGTATTCTTTCAAGTTAATGAAATACCATTATATGATAATGTTACATTTGGAATTTGTGCATTTTCATCATCAGTTAAACTAACAGATGTTGGAAAACCAATTTCTATACCATTTGAAATATCTGTTGCACTATAAGCAATCCCATCAATATTAAATGTTTCTTTTGATTGTTTCATTTCATCTTGAATTGCTGAAATAATAGCACTTTGAAGATTATTATTTATTTTAGTTAATTGATCATTTAATGCATCTGCTGCAGTAATTGTACTAAATCCTGAAATTTGAATGACTTGATTTAAAAATGAATCAAGTTTAGTTGCAATTTGATGGTTTCTATTTGCACTATTTCCTTTTCCACCTGGATTGTATCCTGTTTGAGTTGAATTTGCAGGTATAAAACCTTCAACAATGAAATCATTTATAATTGTAGAATTTGTTGAAGAAGAATTTGACATTAGTTTAATACCATTGTATGATAATGAAACTCCTAAAATTTGTCCAGATTCATCACTATTTAATGAAACATTAGTTGGTAAATCAATTTGAATGCCACTAACAATTTCAGAAGCAGAATATAAAATTCCACCAAAAATAAAGTTATTAATATTACTAATTTCAGTTGCTATTTCATCTTTAATAGCAGATATTAAACTAGAATTGTGTGAAGTTAATGCATCTGCTGCTGTGTATGAATTCATATTATTATAGTTAGATACATTAATAACTTTATTTAATACTGTATCTAATTCATTTGCAACTTCTTGATTTCTAGTTGTTATTTGTCCTGAATCATTAGAAGTTGATGAACTTGTAGTTGTTTCATTAACAGTAATAGGAATTGTACCAATTTCACTAATACTAATAGTTTTAAATCCATCAATAATAAAATTATTTTCATTAGAATTTGTTGATGTTGAGTTCATAGATGTTGAAGCAACTGGTTTTAATAAAATACCATTGTATGATAATGTTACATTTTGAATTTGTGCATTTATATCTTCTTGTTGTGAAATTCCTATAGGTAATTCAATATGAATTTCATTTATTATTTCATTTGAAGAATATGAAGTTGTAGTAAAATTGAACTTACTTATATTATTATTAATTTCATTTGCTATTTCATTTTTAATAGCAGACATTAAATCATCATTATGTTCACTTAATACAATTGCTGCAGTATATGAACTTATATTGTTATAGTTTGAAATATTAATAACTTGATTTAATAATGAGTTTAAAACTTTTGCAATTTGATCATTGTTATTATTAATTTGATAACTAAATCCATCAACAATAAATGCATTTGTACCATTTTTTGATTCTAATGAAATGCCATTATATGACAATGTCACACCTGGAATTTGTGCATTTTCATTATCTTGTAATGTAATTGCATTTGGTAATGTGATTGTTAGATTTTTTATGATTTCATCTGCATTGTATGTAATGTTATCAATATTAAAAGTTGAATTAAAATTATTATTTATTTCAGTTTCAATTGCACTAGTTATTGCTTCTTTTAAAGTATTTAGATGTTCATTTAATGCATCTGCTGCACTATAAGAACTCATATTTTCATAATTAGCAACATTAATATATTCATTTAATAAAGAATTTAGTTTATTAACTATATTTTTATTAATTGTATTATTTGGTGTTGAATTATTTTCAATACTAAAACCAACAACTGTATAACTTGTTGCATCTTTAGGTTGAATAGTAATTTCACTATTGTTAACTTTATATACTAATTTAACATTTGATATTTCACCATTTATATAATTGCTATATAAAACTGTACTTGGTAATTCTACTTTAATATTTTTATAAATTACTGAACCATTATAAACATTTCCACCAATATTAAATTTTTTATTCATTAAATCAGATTGAATACTTGATAAAATTAAGGATTTAGTTTCATTAACATTGTTTTTTAATAATGCTTGGTTTGAATTTAAATTACTTTTTATTTTAATTGGATCATTAATATATGAACCAATCATATTTGCTAATTTTTGATTTTGTTCTAAACTATTATCTAATTTCTTTGTATTCTTATTACTACAATAATATGCTATTAAACCAATAGTAGTAGCAGATAAAGCTAAAACAGCAATAATGCTTAATATTGATATTATTTTTCTTTTTCTTTTCATAGTTAAATCCTTATTTTCTTTTTTTAAAAGGATGATATTTCATAAAAATAAATATCTTAAATGATTAAGATATTAAATAAAATTAGCAAAATATTTTTTATTAAACAATACAAGAATAATTAAATATTTGTTCCATAATCATAAGAATTATTATAAACTGATACAAAACTAGAAAAGTTAATTTCAGGTTGTCAAGACATTGAAAAAACACTTACAGTAGGAAGTTTCATCATTGGTTGATTTTGATTATTTATAATATCTTGTAAATATTTATTTGATAAACTTTCAGGATTAAAATCACCCTTTGAAATTAAACTAAGATCACTTCAACCAAAAATTGCTTTGTTTACTAAAACAGTTAAAGTACCATCAGTTATATTTGTATTTTTACTAAATGCAATTCCACCATAATAATTGTTATTATTAAATGCTAACTGTCCTGATAAATTTTGTACAGTAGTAATTGTTGGAACAAAACTAATATTTTTTCAATAAGAAGTGCAATCAAACTTTCACATTAAATATTTTTCTTTAATATTGCTTGCTCTTACTAAATACATACTAAGATCATATTCAGCACTTAAATTTACATCTTTATTTTTCTTATTAAATTGAATTCCACAAGCTGGAACAGTATAATCAAATCCATAATAATAAGTATTTCCATCAATATTAGCAGTTTGTTTCTTATTAATAAAAAATGAATTGTTGTTATTACCAAAGAAAGAATAAATTGCGTTTGTTACAATATGTTCATATCCAGTTTGTGTTTTTGTTAATGAATCATATGTTGCTGTTCAATTATTTAATGCATCATTATAATTTGTAAATGGTTTATTATTGTTTGAATTAACAACATCATTACTTAATTCATCATATTTAACAAAACTTATTTTGTTCATTGGTTTTAAAATTTTATTGCCTGGATTTCAAAGTTGTAAAACATTAGTTAAACCAAGTACACACCCAACAACTATTCCACCAACTACTAAAACTCCTGATATACCTAAAATAAACTTTATTAACTTTCTCATTTTGATTTATTTCCTAATTTAATCTTTTAATTTAGAACGTTCTACATATTCTTATAATATATTAAATCTCATTAATACAGTTTTCATTACAAAAAATTGTGATATTTTAAGAGAATAAATTTTTAATTAAGTACTTTAATGTTAGTTTCATTAAACATTTTTTTATAATAATAATTTACAAATAAACTGTTTGGTCAAATTTCACTAACTTTTCTTCTTGGATTTAAATCTAAATATTTATAAATAAATATTGTAGTCATAATAAAGATTGTTAATGAATAACATCCTGCTGCAACAGGTAAATTATAAAAGAAGAATCACATTGCATTATTTTCATAAGGTAAACCAATTTCTTGTTCACTTAGTCCAGCATTTAAACTATCTTTACAATTAATTGCAATACTCATAAAAATAAAAATCATTGGAATGTTATAAATACATGATCTTAATAGTGCTACTAAATATGATGTTCCTAATCTATTAGTACTTCTGTACATTAACATTCCTCCAGTAGCAAAACCCATAATCGGAATTTGCATTAATCATAATCAAATTAATTTATGTGCACTTTCTAATTGATAATCTGGAGAATTTTGATTAATTTGGAATCAATTTAAAATTCCAAAAGTAATTGGATCACAAAAACCAATTAAACCTAAAATAATTCCTCCGATTCCAACAATAATGCTTATATTTCATCAATATGCTGCTCTTACACGATCAGTTCTTCTTGCTGAATAGTTATAAGCAAAAATTGGAGAATTACTTCTTATTAAACCAAAAACAGTAAAGAAAAATAAGTTCACAATAGGAGTAACTGCTCCCATGATTGATAAGTAATATTCACCACCAACTTGAGGAATAATTTGTACAGTTACATAAGTTACTTGATTAGTTAAAATAATATTAGAAATTGAAAAACTTACTGTACCAATTAACATACTTAAGCCAAATAAAGCAATTTCACCCATGATTTTTCAACTAAAATAAAAATATTTTTTATTTAATACATTAAAGTTTGCAACACTTTTTATTTTCTTAGAATATTGAATATATAAAGCAGATCAAACAAATTGCACAATTCAACCAATTACACTTGCAGTAGCTGCACCTTCCATACCAATTTGTGCAATTTTAATAAAAATAAAGTCTAATAAAATATTAAATAATACAGTGACAATTGTAATTGTAGTAGATACTGCAATTGCACCTTCGCTTCTTAAAATTACTCCAAGCAAGTTACTTAAAGCAAAAATTGTACATCCAGCATCCATAATGAACATAAAGTCTTCTGCTCATCTAATTGAATATGTTCTTACTTGTGCATAATAGTGATTTCAAACACTTAAAATACTGCTATTTGAATTTGCAGAAGGATCATAAACTAAAATATTGAAATGATTGTTACTATTTACATTCTTTGTTAGTAATTGATCATTCAAAGTTGGATCAATTAATTGATTATTAGAAATATTTAAATATTCATCTTGATTCACTTTTACATAATAAGTATAAACATCATCATGTTTCATAAAGTAAATCTTATCGATTAATTGACCATTACTATTTTCAAAAAAGATATCACTAAAATCTCAATGATTTTGACTTAAATTTTTTTCAGCTAAACTATATAAACCATAAATTTCATTTTTGGATAAATTATCTGATACTGCTTGAGCAGGAATTACTGTTGGAATCAAAATAATTAGCAAAGCAAAACAAACTAAACCAGAAGTAATACATCCAACAAATGCATTTTGTCAAACAAATGCTGCTTTTTTATAATCCCCTTTACCTAATGCTTGAGTATATTTCACACTTGTTCCTACAGCAAATAAACTAGGAATTGAGTTAATAATAATGCTTAGTGCTCCTATTAATGAAACTCCAGATCTTACTACTCCTGCACTATCAAAAACTGTTAATCCAACAGTATTTGCTATTGCTGTAGTTAAATTTAATAATCCATCTTTATCAGTTCCAATTTGTGATTTAATGTGATTAATAATTTCATTTCCACCATTAGCATT
>JAFNRE010000007.1:0-7294 GCA_017385735.1 Mycoplasmataceae bacterium | reverse complement strand
TTAAACTTGAAGGTAAAGTTAAACTAGTTATTAAATTATTTGCAAAAGCATCTGCCCCTATACTTAAAATACTATTTGGAAAACTAACACTAACAATTTGTTTATTAAAACACGCTCCATTAGCAATTGATGTTACATTATAAAAATTATTATTTGCTTCAATAATTCCTGGAATAACTAAATTTGATGTTGAAGTATTTAGATTAATTATACTTGCTGTATCATTACTAGGATTTAGTGCATAAGTAATATTATTAATGGTAATAACATCTGCATTATTTGCTAATTGTGTATAAAATCCATCATGTAAATAATAATGATTATTATTGTTTAATAAGTTTTTGTTATTTTTAACAATCTGATTATTAGCATTAATAACTTTAGAAAGATCACTAGCATTTTCTTTTTTTGGCATCAAACTTAAACCTAAAGCAAGTGATGATGTTAAAACAATGACACTTGAACTTATTAAAAGATTTCTCAATAATTTTCTTTTCATATCTAAATCCTTCTTTCTTATAATTTAAGACAATTTCTTTGAATAACTATTTAGTATAAATTCATTAAATCATAAAGTATATTTAATATTTTTAGTTCAATAATTTAATGATATATTGTTAAGAATTTTATTTGTATTAGTATTTAAAACAATTGTATTTATATTATTAGAGTTTATATAATTTGGTAAAGTGTTATTAGAATTTTCACTATTAATGTTTATTATATAACTTGCATCTAACATATTGAAGTTAATATAAACTTGTTGTGCATTACTAAAATTTGTTGCATTTGTTGATATCATTCATCCAATTTTATATAAATCATTACTATTGTTATTAAATGTAGTATTATCTCCTATTAAATTTGTAATATTTGCTTGCATTAAACTTTGACCAACACTATTTACTGAAATATTAAAATCTGTTAATTGATATGGGGTTGTAACTAATATATAAGTATTTATTGGTAATGTTTTTACTAATTCTCCAGTATTTGTTGAAGCATTTCAAGATTCATAATCTATTGGCTGAATTACTTTTAATAAAATTTGGATTAAATTATGATCTGAACTATTTACATTTAGTGTTTGAATACTAAAATATTGATTAAAGTTTGAATCATTAACATTACCTGCTATTTGATATCCTATTCCCCAAGTATTAATTCATGGTAATAATGTGTTTGGATTAATATTTCAATAAGCTTTTAAAACATTTAATTCATTTGCTGAATTACTGCAAAATTGTTCTAATTGTTTTTGTGCATAACTTATTTCACTAGCAGTTGCATTTACATTAACTTTAAAGTAATATGTAATTGTTTTAGCACTATAGTTATTTAGTCAATTGATTTGAAATCTAACAAGATAATTTCCTAAATTACTAAAGAGTTTTGTAAATATATTAGTGTTTGAAGTTGTAACATAATTAGAATTTTCAAAAATTGCTCAGGTATATTGCACATTTGCTAAATTAATATTAGGTTTATTGAAAATTAAGTTAAATATTTGGTTTTTGTTAATATTAAATGAAGTTGTAGATGAATTCATATTCAATGCTTGATTATTATAACTAAAGTTATTTCACATTGAACTAGGTGCATTGGTTTTAATAGTAACAACATTACTATATAAATTATTTGTTATATTCATCATTTTTATGTTGATACTAATATTACTTGCTAAATTACTTAGAATGATTTCATTATTTTGTAATTGAATATCAAATAAATTACAACTTTGTGTTATTGGTAATCATTGATTATTTTGTGCAGCAACTTCATAATATATATCTCCAATATCATAATTAATATTTGCAAGATTTTTTTGGATATTTAAAATTACAGTTGAGTTTGTATTTAAATTAACATTAATTAAACCATTATTAATGTTTGTATTAGTTAAACTAATTCCCCCAATTTGATTACAATTTATAACTACTTGATTAGAAGTAGCAATTACTTCACCATTTGCATTTAGTTCTCGTAAATAATATGTGATTGTTCCAGTATTTGCAACTGCATTTAATAATATTCCTTGCATGCTTTGATAATTAGATAAAGTAATGGTTTTTGTAGTTTTTACTTCATTAACAGTTGAAATTAATTGAAATGTATTATTAGTACTGTTTGATAAATAGTTATTAAAAAATAAGGAATAAGTTTGATTAGTATAACAATTTAAATTGATTGAAGATTTATTATTACTTATTGCATATAAAAATAATTGGTTGTTATTAATAATAATTTGTGTAGTGCAAGATTTATTAATATTTAATGTTTGATTACTAATTGTTGCTGTAAGTGTTATTACTAAATATTTATTTAATAAGTAATTTGGATTGCTTTGTAAACTTTTAATTAAATTACTTGAAAAAGTAAATGCAGTAATACTGTTATAACTTCCAACTAATAAATTTGAAACATTTTCACTATTAATATTTAAATAATAATTAATTTGACTTCCACTTTGTCAATTTGAAACTTCTGGTTCTAGTTTAAAATTGCTTAATGTAACACCATTTTGTGTATTGATATTATATGCAGATTTTGCAAAAGTAATATTTAAAGAAGTTGAATTTTCATCATTATTAATTTTTGCTAGATTAGTAATTGTATATGTATTATTTAAATTTTGATTGTTATAACTAAAACTTACATTTTGTAAAATTCCAGAAGTTTCATCAATTTGTGAAGCTTGATTTGGTAAATTAATTGTTAAATTTTGAATAATATTTGTAATTTGATTTAGATTAAATTGGATCTTATTTGCAATAAAAACACTTTGTTGTAATTCATTAATAATTGCTGTTTTAATCGCATTGATTAAATCATTTTGGTATTGTGTTTGTAAAGATTGATTTGCAGAATAATGATAATTAATTAATGCAATAGTATTATTAGAAATAAGCTTATTAAATAATGCTAAGATTGCTTGAGTTTCATCTTTTGTAACTAAAGTAGAAGAATTGTTTAAATTTGTAATATAAAAATAAATTCCATTTGCATTTTTTAGATTATATCCATTATATGTTAATGTCACATTTGCTAAAATTCCGTTTTGATCATTTGCTAAACTTACAAAACTTGGAAAATTAATATTTAGTGATGAAAGAACTTGAGATACATTATAAGCAACATTATTTATTATGATCAAATTATTATTAATTTTTTTAGTAATAATGTCTTTAATTTCATTGATTAAATTAGTTTGATTATTAACACTATTTAAAACTTCTTGTGCTGTAATATTTGCTTGGTCGTTTAAAGAAATTTCATTACCTATTAATGATCCTAATTCTGCTGCTATATCTTGTTCTTGAATTGCATTATTTAAACTACCATCTTTAAAACCAACTACTTCATATGTAGAATTTGCATTATTAGCAATATTTATTCCAGTATTAAAATTTTGTAGTGCATTATTAGTATTATTGCTTGTTAAATTAATACTAGCCATTGAAGAATTTGTTGCTTGATTAAAATTAGTATAAACAAAACTTCCACTTGTATATTGTGATGGTAAACTTGAACCAGTTAATGTTCAACCAATATGATAATTATCAGATTCTCCACTATAAGATGTTTGAAATTCTGAATTACTTGAACTTGGATTAATTAAATTTCAAATGTTTGAACTTATAATACTACTTCCACTTGATGATAATGAAGCACTAAAGTCTTTAGTTTGAAAAGGAAGAGTAATATTTAATACTGTACCTTGTTTTGCATACCCAATATTATAAGGTTCATTTGTATCATTATTTCATGCTGTTATTTGAATTGGTTGATTAATGGTTAATGAAACTTGTAAGAAATCATATTGTGTTGCATCAAAACTGCATGAATTAATACTAAAATACTGATTAAAATTTGTTGATGAAACATTATTAGCAAGTTGATATCCTAATCCTCAACATTGAATTCACGATAATAAAAGACTTGGATTTAGATTAAAATAACTTTCAATAATATTTGCTAATTCTTGTGGTGAGTTTATGATATTATTTAGTTTTTGGTTTGCTGTAGTTAAAATATTTGCTTCATTACCATAAGTTATTTGAACATTTTGTAAAATTCCAACTAAATTATTTTCATATGATACACTTGTTGGTAAAACAATATTTAGATCTTGAAGAATTTGTTGTGGTGAATATGTTTGATCACCAATTGTTATAATGCTTTGATTATGAAATATTTCATTACTAATTACTTCTTTAATTTGTGCAATTGTATTTGAAATATTTGTTGAATTTAAACTTTGAGCAGCTGTATTTGTATATGAACTTGGTAAAGTTATTGGATTTTTAATTGCATTATTGATATATTGAATAACTGTTTGAGTTTGTGAAATTGCATCAATTGTAATAATATTTGAAGAAATTACTGGATCAGTTGAATCATTAGCATTACTTATAACTAATTGAAAAGTTGTCTTACTTGTAATATTATCTACTGGTAATGTTGTTGGTTTTTGTGTTATAGTATTTCCAAAATCTTTACCATTTACAACTCATTGATATATTGCATCACTATAAATATTGCTGTTTAAGTATATAAGGTTTTTTTCATCAACATTCATTCCTGTTAAAATATTTGGATTATTTACTGAAATATTTAAACCATAATAATTAATACTAAAACTAGCAATATCTGTTAGTGTTTTAGTTTGTCCATTTAAACTATAAGTTACATTTACACTAACTGTATTTGTTCCAATATCATAAGTATGAATAAATATTGTATTTGAACCTATATTATATTGTTTATTATTTACAAATCATTCAATGTTTAAATCAACTAAATCATTAATATTAAGATTGCTAAAACTAAGTGTTAATGTTTGAGTTTGTTCAGATTGATTATAAATATTTAAAGAATTGTTTACTGCTTTATTATTATTGGATGTAATAGTTGCTTTTATTTCATTAGTAAGAATTGGAATAATCGTTATAGAATTTGAAGTAAATGTTAAATTGTTTAATGTTTCAATTAATCTATAAGTTAAATTTGCTTTACTTGTTACATTACTTAGTGTAAATGTTTTGTTATTTGCATTATTTTTAAGATTTATTCATGATCCATTTAATAATTCTTGTCATTGATAAGTTGAATTTGTATTATCAATATCATTACTATCATTAACTTGTAATGTTACACTACTTCCAACATTTACATTATATGAATTTGATTGTGCAATTTGATAAACATTACTATTAACAATTGCATTAATACTTATTGGATCATATGTTATTGTTAATGGAACTATTTGAGTATTTGTATATGTAAATGTATGATTATTTGCTTCTTGTATACTAATAGTTGCATATAATTTATAAATACCAGGAACAAATCCATTTAAATCATCGAAGTTGATGCTTAATGAACTATTTAATAAAGAATCATTTTTAGTTAATGTAATGCTTTTTTGTGTATTAATGTTAATTAAATTATAAACAACTGTACCATTAATAGTTGAATTTGAAAGATTATTGTATGAAATAGAAAAATTAAAAGCTTTTTTGATTGAAGTATTATTAAGATTTAAAGTATTTGCATTATTGTTATTATAAACAACTTTTATATTATTTAAATTTGCAATATTATTTACATTAACTTTTATTTCATTTGAAGTTAATGTATAAACTTGATTATTAATGTTATATGTTGTTTTTAAATAATATGTTGCATTATTTTGTAAATTATTAAAAGTTGCAGTTTGATTAGTATATCCACTCACTTCTTTATTATTTTGATATCAGTGATATGAAACATTTGACACATTAATTCCTGCATTTTTTAAAGATTGTAATGAATCATTTGTTAAATTTAAAGTAATTGAACCATCATAATTTACTGTTACTTCATTATTATTTAAATTTTTGCATGAAATTTGTAATTGGGCATAATTAATTGTTAAACTTGCAGATAATGTATTGTTTTTAATACCAAAAAATGAAGGAAGATCATTGAATGAAGCAGTGATAACATTTTTACCCATTGTTAAATTAGGAGTAAATGAATCACTAGTTTCTGATACTTCTTTATTGTTTAATGTTCATGATATATTATTAGGTTGTAAACTAAAAGGAAGACTATTATAAAGTAATTCAAATCTTAAAGAATAAGATGTATTATTGATATCATTAATAGTTTTTTGATTGTTTGTTTGTTGTACAATTGCAGCACTAAACAAACTGCTATCAAATGTTGGAGTAACAGTAATTGTACTTGACTTAGTTTGAACTCCATCAATAGTAGTTTCTACATAATATTTATTTATTTGTGAACCAGATGAAACAATCAGTTTATTACCTGTATCATTTTTAAGTAATTGTCCATTACAATATCATTTATAAATAACATTTTGATTATTTGTATTGCTTGCAGTTAATGTAATTTGTTTACCATAACTAATATTAAGATTAGCATTCTTAGAATATGATTTACCATTAACATTTATCTTGCTTGTTTTTGCTTCTTCATTACTTGATGAATTTGTTTGATTACTACAACTAACTGCAGCACAAACTACTATAGAAGCAATTAAAGATGAAGTTAATGTAGAAATTATAAATTTAGTTATTTTCTTTTTCTTATTCATATAAATACCTAACCTTAATAAATAATTAATTTTGTTAAAATATGTCTTAATAATTCTTTAAAAATATAAAAGTTTATTTCATTATTCAAGCAAATATTTTTAAACCAAATAAGATATAAGTTTTAAGAAGAATGATGAGATAAAAACTTATCATCTTTTTTGTTTTTAGAAATAAGATATTGATGGAAGACAAAGTTACTTTTAATAAGAATTTATGTTCCATATTTTTATTATAGACTATTATGATATTTCTTTGAAGTGATTGAAGACAATTTTTATCAAAATAATAAAAAAATTTACAAAATTGTTATAATAATAATGTAATGTGAGGTTGTGATTTTCTTAAAACACGAGAACGACTTCATGGTCTAATGACCGATATAAGAAAAGGCTTTATGCCTTTTTTTATTTTGATAATAATTTATGAGTAAAAAAGATATTCCAGAAAATCCATTTCTAAGTTTTGATGAACTAATAATAAAACTTAAAAATAAAGGATTAATTATAAAATAAGATACTAAATTAAAATATTACTTTATATCATATAACTACCAAAATATTATTAATTCATACAATAAACCATTTTTAATAAATGATTCTTATAAGCATTATATAAAAAATGCAAATTCTCAAATGATAATTGATTTTTTTAATTTTAATAGAACGATATCAGGATTTTTAATCAATTATCTT
>JAFNRE010000053.1:0-3978 GCA_017385735.1 Mycoplasmataceae bacterium | reverse complement strand
CATGTTGCATTATGTACTAAAACCACTTATTAATTTAAGTGAACAAAAATTTGAACATATTAAATATGATGATGCAATTAATGATTATGGATCTGATAAACCTGATTTAAGAATTAAAAACAAGATTATTGATGTAAGCAAATATTTCTTAAATTGTGATGTAAAAGTATTACAAACATCAAATAAAACTAGTTTACAAGCATGTTTTTTTAAAGATGCTCATCCAAAAACTGAAGATATCGAACTTTTGACAAAACTAGCAAAAGACAAAGGTGCTTTAGGATTAGTTTGACTAGAAATTAAAAACAACCTTTTAATAAAGAATAATATTATTGCTAAAAAAATTAATGAAAAAGCATTAAACGAATTATTAAAAGACAATCATTTTAACAATGGATTAATATTGATGATTAATGCAGAAACAACTATTGCTAAAAAAGCAATGGGTAATGTAAGATTTCAAGCATTAAGAACTTTTAATATGGTAGATCCTAAAGACTTTAAGTTTGTTTGAGTAACTGATTTTAATTTATTTGAATATGGTGAAGAAGCACAAAGATATGTAGCAGCTCATCACCCTTTTACAATGCCAGCTAAACAAAATCTAAATAATTTTGATAAAGATTTAAAAGATGCTAAAGCTGATGCTTATGATTTGGTATTAAATGGTTTTGAAGTTGGGGGAGGAAGTATTAGAATTCATGATAAAAATATTCAACACAGATTATTTAAAGCATTAGGAATGAATGAAGTTGAAATTAATCAAAAATTTGGTTTTTTATTAGAAGCATTTACTTATGGTGTTCCTCCACATGGAGGAATTGCTTTAGGATTAGATAGATTAATAATGTTATTATTAAATACTGAATCTATTCGTGATGTAATTGCTTTTCCAAAAAATTCAATTGGTGTTGATTTAATGCTTGATGCACCAAATGATGTCAATGAACAAGAATTAAAAAAATATCATATTAAAACATTAAAATACTAAAATAAAAAATATTAGAAGTTATTCTTCAGTTTCATTTTTAATACTTAACTTATACTTTTTATCTTCATAATTATCATCAAAAATAAAGTGAAAATATCTTAATTATTGAATTCAAACAATAAGGAGTAAAACATGAAAAAAAGAAAATTAAAATTTGTTTTAGCTTTAGTAGGAATTGGTATTTTAGCAGTTACTGGATCAATTGTTGGAGTAATTGCTTATGCATTAAACAACAATAATGAGAATTTAAATAACAATAAACAACAAAATACCAAGATTGCAAATCAAATTGCAGGTTATATTAATAACCCAATTAAAATTCAGTCTAATTTAACATCTAATGAAGCATTATTAGCAAATAATCAATCTGAAGTTAAATATTTGATTTTACAAACTATTAAAAGTGATTTAGATAATAAAAAATTTACTATTAATGAAAATATTTATTCAGGTTTAGAAGTTTTTAAATATATATCAATTCAATTACCTAATAATATAACTTACACACAATATCTAAATGGAGAAATTGAAGGAGTTATTTTAAAATACGGAACTGCAGAAAATGAAGTTCAAATTAAACCAATTAATTCAACTTCATATACAGTAATTGGTTTTTCAAAGCCAAATCCTAATGTATCAAATGTACAAACTAATCAAAATATTGCTAATGAACTTGATTCATTATTGAATCAAATTATTAATATTAATGGATTTGAAAACATTACTCCAAGTTCTAACTTATTAAATTCAAGTAATCAACAAACACTAAAAAACGCTATTAAAGATGGCATTTTAAACCAAATAAATGCTTCTAATAAATCATTTATTTTTAATAATATATTATATTCAGCACAAGAAATAGTTAATGGAATTACTGTTACATTACCAACAAGTATAACATCATCTGATGAAGGAGATGGAATAATGAGTAATGTTACTTTGCAATATAATGGAATTGATTTATCTAACACTGCAAATTCAAAAGATTTTATTGTTGAACCTTTTGAAAAAAATACCATTATAGAAAATATCAATAAGAATCTTTCAGGTATTATAAGTAAATTAGAATTGTTAATTAAAGATCCAATTGTACTAAACAATTATAGTTTAAATGTAGAACAAAGTTTAATGGCACAAAATCATCAAACTTTATTAAATGCAATTAATGAAGTCATTGAAGATGAAATTGGTAAAGAAATTTTAGTTAATAATATTGTATTCACAACTTCTGAAATAATGCAAAATCTAATTGTTCAAACTCCTTCAACTGATTCAGTGACAAATTATACTGCAGGTAAGTTAATAGATGTAAACTTAAATTTTAATAATGTTTTATTAAAAAATACATCAGGTTCAGTAGATTATACAGTAACAAATTTTGCTAGTCCATCTTCAGAAGAAACTAATACATTAGATAAAATTGTTTGTGAAAAGTTATCAGATATTATTACAAATCCAATAACAATTTATAATGGAGTTTGTAATTATACTGCAGACCAATTTGTGCAACCATATATTTTTAAAGAAGTTGTAGATAGTTTATTTTCAAGTCCACAAGATTGCAGTCTCGGTGCACAAACAGATAATAATATGACACCAATTAATGCTAATAACATTTTATTTTATGGGGATGATCTTGATTTTTCAGAAGGATTAAATAAAACATCAACCGAAGTTTGTGAAAATCAAACAGGTACCGTTAGTGATGTTGTCTGGATTTCATTTCCAAGAAAATCAGCAAATTATATTTATACAAAACAAGGTTCAAAATATTGAGATGTAGTTGGTCTTAAAAAAGCACCTTCTAATACTACTAATACCAAAACATCAAATACAAATCTAAAAGCTAGTTGAAATATTGTTAGTTTATTAACAACATATATGAAAAATGATCTTGACCAATACTTTAAATATTATGGTAATAATTCTAAAAAATAATTAAATCTAAACATGAATATTCAAAATGAACAATAATTCTTTGTGAAAAAAGTATTATTGTTTTTTTTATTTATAAATAAATCAAGATCAAAAGAATGGAATGAAGAAGCAATAATTAGCATATTATTGTGAATTTGTTAATTGAAAGAAGTATTGTTTTTCATTATATATAACAAGTTTCTTTGCAAGTACAATTCATAATCATGCTTGAATTCAAATTTTAAATAATAATTAAGATAATGAATTACTTTAGATTCAACTTACTTTATCTTTTTTTTTAAAACAATATGTATGATTTGATACATAGATTATAAAAGATATATAGTTTATGTTTAGCAATAATGCTATATAATATAACTATCAAATGAGTTATACTGCAAGATCTAACTTATTTATAAAATACTGAACCATTAAGAATTAATGAATCAAATATATTAAACAGTGTATTTATTTAAAATTCAATTATTAAAAATATTAAAAAATAATTATTTTTTATTTATTTGTAGTAGAATAGTGTTATAGGTGTTTATATCATAAACTTATATTTTTTATAAGGAGGTGATATTTATGAACATGAAAAATAAAGAAAACTTATTTGTCATTGATTCTATTTATTTATCACTTATTACAATACACTTATTCATATGTCAACAAGGTAGTTATGGTTTCTTAGTAACTAAAATTAAAAATAACAATAAACAAATAAAAGAAAAATTTAGAAGTACTTTAATTCATCATGATGAAGATTTAGTTGCAAATTCTTTAATTAACATGATTAGTTTTGAAGTAACTAAAAAAACTAAAAATTTCATTAAGAAAAATAATAAATATGATAAATTAACTATCTAATTCTTTAATTATTTTTTTAAAATTATAATCTTAAACAAAAATACTATATTTTATGTGGATTTATATATAAATTCATATCATTTAAACACACAAAATAATATTTTAAGAAAGTATATGTAAGAATGCTGTGTAATAATTTTCCTAATTAGCATAGACCTTATCTTATTTTGTATTATTTAAGAATTTTAATTTTAAAAAGT
>JAFNRE010000052.1:0-2555 GCA_017385735.1 Mycoplasmataceae bacterium | reverse complement strand
GAATTTCTGATATTAAAGATGAATCTAATCGTGATGGAATTAGAATTCTTATTGAACTAAAAAAAGATGCAATTGCAGAAGTTGTTTTAAATCATTTATATAAAAAGACAAAACTTCAAACAAATTTTTCTGTTCATTTACTTTCTTTGTACAATGGAAAACCAGTTATTTTAAATGTTAAAGAAATTATTAATGTTTATAATGAATTTCAAATTTTAATTGTTAGAAAAAGATTACAATTTCAACTTAAAAAAGCTAGTGAAAGAGTCCATTATTTAGAAGGATTAGAAATTGCTTTAGATCATTTAGATGCTGTAATTAATATCATTAGAAACGCTAATGATAAAGACAGTGCAGCACAAGCATTAATGAGTAATTTTCACTTAAGTGAAATTCAAGCAAAAGCAATTCTTGAAATGAAATTACAATCTTTAACAGGACTTGAAAAATCTAAAATTCTTGATGAATTAAAAGAATTAAGAGCACTTGTTGTTGATTTAAAAGACAAATTATCTAGTGAAGAAAAAATCAAAAATATTGTGGTTGATCAAATGAATGAACTTAAAACTAAATATGGTGATAAAAGAAAAACACAAATTCTTGCAAATGAAAGAGCAACAATTGATGATGAATCATTAATTCCGGTAGAAGATGTAGTAGTTTCATTAAGCAAAAATGGATATTTAAAACGTCTACCAATTGATACTTATAAACTTCAAAATCGTGGGGGTGTTGGTGTAATTGGTGTAAGTACTCATGCAGATGATGATATTAAAAAAATTATTTATACAAATACCCATGTTGATTTATTGTTTTTTACTAATTTAGGTAAAGTTTATAAGATTAGAGTTCATCAACTTCCTGTTGGTTCAAGAACTGCAAAAGGCATTCCTGCATTAAATTATATTCCTTTAGAAAAGAATGAAGTTGTTTTAGATTTATTACCAATTAAAGAATATAATGATGAACATTTCATCTTATTTGCTACAAAAAAAGGATTAATAAAAAGAACATCAATCCAAGAATTTGAATCAATTAGACAAAATGGTAAGATTGCAATTTCATTAAGAGAAGATGATGAGTTATTAAGTGTCATTTTAACTAATGGTAATGATGAAATTATTTTAGCTTCTAGTGATGGGTATGCTGTAAGATTTGATGAATCAAAATTAAGACCAACAGGAAGAGCAGCAAGTGGTGTAAAAGGAATTAATTTATCAAATAATGCATATTTGATATCTTGTGACAATACTGCTAATAAAACTGAAGTATTATCAATTGGATCTAAAGGTTTTGGTAAATTATCTAGTTTAGATGATTATAGATTAACCAACAGGGGTGCAAAAGGTGTTAGAACTTTAAAAATAAATGATAAAACTGGTTCACTAGTTGCATCATTAGTTGTTAATTCAAATGAAGAATTATTAATTTTAACAAAACTTGGTAAGATTATAAGACTTGCATTAAATAAACTAAGAGTTATTGGAAGAAGTACTAGTGGAGTAAAGTTAATTAATTTAGATGAACATGATAAAGTAATTTCAATAAGTGTAGTTGATGTTACTGAAAATAAAACTGATGAGATAAATAATGAGGAAAAAGAAGCAGTTTTAGAAGAAAAAAATGAAACTAATAATATTCATGAATAAACTTATATGAATGAAAAGAAAATATTAATTGTTATTCCTGCTTATAATGAAGAAAAAAATATTTTAAATACCATTAATAATTTAAAGAAAAATACTACACTTGATTTTATTGTAGTTAATGATGGTAGTAAAGATAGTACTTTAAGAATTTTAATTGATAATCAAATTCCATACATTAATCATGAAATTAATAAAGGATTAAGCGAATCATTAAGAACTGGTATGATTTATGCCATTAATAATAATTATGATTATATTCTTCAAATGGATGGAGATAATCAACATAATCCCAAAGACATTATTAATTTTTTAAATAATGCTAATAATAAAAATCAAATTATTATTGGAAATAGATATAAGAATAATAAAAAAGGTTGAAGTTTAAAAAGTTTTGCTCAAAGTTTAATATCAATTGCATTTAAATTAAAAACTGGTATTAAATTAATTGATCCAACTAATGGTATGAGACTTTATGCTAAAGACTTTATGAATGCATATATTAATAATCACAATTTAATGGTTGAACCTTCAACAATTGCTTATCTAACCAAAAAGCTCAATTTAGAAGTTATGCAGGTTGATGCTGCAATTAAAGAAAGAGAATTTGGTATTAGCATGTATAACAATAAATGAAGGCAATTTAAATATATCTTAAGAGAAATATCAAGAATGCTTTCTTTAACAAATCATTGAATAAATAAAACTAAGAAGGAGAAATAAGATGAATATATTATTAATTGGTGGAGCAGGATATATTGGAAGTAATGTATCTTTATTACTAAAAAATAAACGTCCAGAAGATTTTGTTTTAATTTTAGATAATTTTTCAACTGGAACAAAACAAGCACTAGTTCCAGATGTAGAGTGAGTTTGTGCTGATGTTAGAGATTATAATCAACTAAATAG
>JAFNRE010000051.1:0-3180 GCA_017385735.1 Mycoplasmataceae bacterium | reverse complement strand
TTGTTGATAATTCTAGTTTAAATAGATTAGGAGTTACAAATAGTAATAAATATTATTATCCAAATATTTATAATCCAAAAGATAATTCAGGTGATCAGTACAATCCCTATGCAACTAATTCATCTAATAAAAAATCAAATGATAATAATAAAACTCATAGTTCTTTACCAGAATGAGCTATTCCAGTAATAGCAATATCAATTCTTATTATTGCTTTAATTATTACTGCTATTTATCAAAGAATAAAACATCGAAATTATATTTAAACTATATAATAAATAAATAAGTATGGTTTATGATATATTTAGTTTTATTAGTTGTTTTAGTATTTTAGGAATATTTATTAGTGGTATTTTGTGAATTAAAACTATTAGATATTGTAAAAGAAAAAATATTGAATATAAAAAAACTAAAAACAATAAGTTTAATGAAATTGAACAAGCCTGAAATAAAAAATATCTCTGATATAAAATCACATTCTTTATATTTTTAATAATTTTTATTATTTGTCTAGTTACAATTGGTAGTTTAATTGGTCAAGATTCTAAAAAGTATTAAGGTAGAGTGCAATTTCAAGTACAAGAATTACTTTTATAAAATTGTTGCACTTCAAATTGCATTTAGGGCTCTATAATAAGACAATTGTTTTTTCATGAAAAATAAAATCTGCAAACAAATTATTAAACTACTATCTTTGTTAATACCAATAATCAGTGCAAGTTTTTTAGCATCTTGTAGTTTTTTTATAACTAATACACAATGATTAAAACCTACAAATTCAAATATTGGTAGTAACAATAACAATCAAAAAATTAATTATGCTTCTACAAAAGTATTAAAACAACAATATGAAAATGCTTTAATTAATATTCAAAATAATTGAATTAATAATTTTCAAACAAATATTCCAAAATGAAATAACTTTAATCCTGATCTAAAACTTCAACTTCAATATGAATTAGAGCAATGAAATAATATTAATCAAAGTAATGATGCAAAATATTTAGCAACACTTTATCCATTACTTTGAAGTTTAAATAATGCATTAATTACACTGGATTGATATTTTATTAATTATTTAATAGTTGAATTTATAGTAAGCTTAAAACCAAATCAATTTAGTTTCTTACCAATTTTATCAACTTCAACAAGTTATATAAGTTTATTAAGTAAGTTGAATTGAACAGAAATTTTACTTAATCCAAAATGATTAATTTTTAAACATGATTTTAAAGCATTTTTACAAAATCAAAATATCAGTATTACATTATGGAATGATAATTTAAAGTCTTATTGTGGAAGTTGAATTTATAAACCAAATCAAGAATGAGTTTTAAACCAAACTTACTGTAATATTCAAATTGTGAATTTAGGTTTTATTAGTTTTAATTGACTAATGATGAATGAAGAAGTACCTACATGTTTTAGTGAAAACAATAAAACTAATTTACAAGTAAATAATTGAAATTATTTTAATGATCAATCAACAAGTAAAAATGATTTGCAAAAAATTATAAATAATTATGAAAGTGAACAAAATTTATATTATTTAACAATTAAATATTTAGTTTTTAAAATAAATATTAATTAAAGTTAAATTATAAGAAAAAATCAGTCACTATATTTTATTTATCTGATTAATATAATCATATAATTTATCAAAAAATATTCCTAGTCCAACAAGAGCAAAATAGGGAGAAAACCATGGATATGTATTTGGATAATCTATTCTAAATTGACTTCTATTTTTATAATAAAATGCCATAGCAAAAACAACTGGATATTTTCTTAAATCTGCAACTAATTTCTTTTCTTCTACTAATTTATTAAAATAATCAATAATGGGTTTAATTTTCTTATTTACATAAATAAAACCAATAATAAAAATATTAGCAAAAAATATTATTCAAGCTAATCCTCATAAACAACCAGCTATTATTCCAAAATAATATGTTATCTTTTTTACATTTACAATCTTTACTCCAGCAAGAAAGCAAAGATGAAAAGGAAAAAAAGTAAGAATAGGAAGAGTAAATAATGCAAATATAAATAATAATGTATAAAAAATATATTTTGCATTAAATGCTATTTTTATTAAGTTTCCATTTCCAGGAATATTAGTAATATCTTTATTTAATACAAAATCTTGAATACTAAAATTTATATCTTTGTAATAAAATGATCTTATTTTTTTTGGAATCTTAATTTTATTAAC
Source organism: Mycoplasmataceae bacterium (assembly GCA_017385735.1). Lineage (GTDB taxonomy): Bacteria > Bacillota_I > Bacilli_A > Mycoplasmatales > Mycoplasmoidaceae > RGIG1987. The sequence goes on along the minus strand of JAFNRE010000051.1, from coordinate 965 downwards.
AAGATTAGTCATTTATTGTATTATATGTATCTAATATTGCTATTGCAATTGCAACAACTACACCTGCTACAGCAAATGCTCAACCACAAAGACTAACAGTTGTAATAACAGCGGAACTCAATTTTACAAGTGTTCCTATAAAAGAGCCTAATGGATATACACTAGAAAATGCAGTTACTGCTGTTTCGTATCCTTCTGGAAGTTGGTTTGCTTCTGATTGAATTGTCATTGCTGCAATACCACATCCTGCAGAAAATGCACCAGCAGCAACTGAAATTGCAGTTGAGGCAACAGCTCATGGAATTGAAATGCCAAATCATCAAGCTAAACCATATTCAATAGCAGCAAAACTTGCTGCAGCAGCTGAAATTCAAGCAAAAGTAGTGGTTGCAATATTCAAACCATTTATTAATTTACCAATAGTTGTTTGAGTATTACTTTCAAAATTAAATTGTGCATGCATCAACATAAATGAAACACTATCTTTGTTATTTAATGCACGTTTAGCAGCTTCAGTTTGGTATTTCAATAATACTGCATTAACTTTTTTAATATTAGATGAAGTAGTGAATCCACTTAAAATTGTTGAAAAATTTTTATATGTTATTTTTTCTTTAGAAGTAATATCATGCATTTTCAACATTTGATTTTTAATTTGATTTTGTTGACTTGTTGTCAATTTATTTAATTGTGATGATAATTCACTCTAAACTTGGATATGAAATTTGGACAAAAGTTCAAATTTTGTGTTTTTTTATTATAATTGACTTTTATATTGAATTGGTGTCATCCAGTTCAATTTCTTTTGAATACGTACATTGTTGTAGTAATAAATATAATCAGCAATTGCTTGCTTTAATTCAACAAATAACATTTTCTTAATATCTAACCGATAAATTAATTCAGTTTTAAAGATACTGAATCAAAATTCAATATCACGGTTATCAAGCGAATTTCCAACTCGT
>JAFNRE010000050.1:0-2653 GCA_017385735.1 Mycoplasmataceae bacterium | reverse complement strand
ATTCTTAATAATTCACAAGAATTTAAATTAAAATTATTAGATAAATTATTACAAATGATTCATCCTTTTTTTTGTTTAATTTTTGTAAATAATAAAAAAGATGCAATTTTAGTAAATGAATATTTATTAAAACTAGGATATAAAACTGCAAGTTTATATAGTGAATTAGATCATAAAACTAGAAGAGATATTTTATTAAAAGCAAGTAAATTGCAATATCAAATTCTTGTATGTACAGATTTAGCAGCAAGAGGAATTGATTTAAATGGAGTTAGTGATGTAATTTCATATGATTTACCAATAGATGACTTATATTATATTCATCGTGCAGGAAGAACTGGAAGAGGGAAATATGAAGGTAATTCATATGTGTTTAATTTAAACAACAATACAAATAAAATTAAGAAATTAAAAGAAAAATTAGATTTTAAAAAGATTAAACTTGAAATTTAATTTTCTATATTATTTTAGGAGTATAGTTCTAATGGTAGAACAGCAGTCTCCAAAACTGCGTGTTGTGGGTTCAAATCCTACTACTCCTGCCAACATATCTAAAATTAGGAAAAAATAATTTCCTAATTTTTTATTCCCTTAATTAATTTATCATTCCCTTAAAAATGCTAAAATTTAAGGGAATAAATATATGAAAGAATTTAATTATTTAAACTTAAATCATTTTTTATTAGATCAAGAAATTTATAGTTTAATCATAGCAATTTATAAAGAAGTTGGTAAATATCAATCATATGAAAAGATTCATTTAAAAGAACTAAATAAATTGATTAATTATACTTTATTTCAAAGCACAATTACTTCAAATGAAATTGAAGGAATAAGAACTACAAGTACTAGAATTAATCAATTATTTAGTAATAAAATTTCACCAAAAAATAAAAATGAAGAAGAAATTTTAGGATATAAAGAAGTTTTAGAAATCATTAATAATAGTTATGATGTTATTCCAATTAATAAAAATCATATTTTACAATTGCATCAACTTTTATATAAATATACTAATGTAAGTTATAAAGGTAAAATCAAAAATGTTCAAAATTATATTTCTAGAACTAGTAATAATATTACACAAGTAATATTTACTCCATTAGATCCATATGAAGCAAATATTGCACTTGAAGAAATTTGTTTAAGATACAACGAAACTATTTTTATAAAGAATTTTGAACCATTAATTTTAATTCCATCTTTTATTCATGATTTTTTATGTATTCATCCATTTAATGATGGAAATGGAAGAATTAGCAGATTATTAACCACATTATTGTTATATAAACATAAGTTCATGATTGCTAAATATATTTCTATTGAAAATTTAATTAATAATACTAAAGATAATTATTATCAATCATTATATCTTTCTCAACATCATTGATATGAAAATAAAGAAGATAAAAGTCATTTTATTAAATATTTTTTGAAAATTCTTTTAACTGCTTATAAAGAATTAAATAAAAAACAAGAATTTAATAAAAAAGATAATGCATATGAAATTGTCTTAAAGGTTATTAATAATTTCATTGGTAAATTTAAAAAAGATGATGTTGTTAAAAATTGCTTAAATTTAAGTTTAAGTTCTATAGAAAATTCATTAAGAAAATTAGTAAAAAATAATGTAATTAAAAAAGAAGGAAATGGTAAAAACACCTATTATTTTAAAATAGAATAGATTTATATAATTAATTTAAATTGAAAATTTGTTTATGCAGTTTAGTTTATTATTTAATAACTTTCATCTCTAACAAAACCAAATTCATTAATTTTATGGGGGATATAAAAAGCAAACATATATTGATTGTAATTATCATCAAATGTTTTAGTAAATTCATTATTTTTGTATCTTGGTTTAATTCAATAAATTTGAATTATAATTGCATCATCATCAACAATTACTTTGGAATCTCCTTCATATTTCATGTTTTCAATATTTACAGAATCTTTACCTTGTTGTAAAGCATAAATATCATTATCATCCTCATAAAAACTACGTAATCTAGGGCTAATATTATCATCATTTTTTAAACCAAACATTTTTTCAATAATTATTCTTTTATTAGATTCTTTTAAAAATTTTAAGTTTGATTTTAATGGTTCAGTATCAAAAATATAATTTACATGTTGAATTAAATAATCTAAGTTTTGTTTTGTAATTTCTGTATACTTACATGAAGGAAATGTTCTATTGTGTGTTGCAACATATGAATCTTTATAAGCAAACCTGTTTAAAAATTCTTGAATTATATTATTGTTATACTTGTTAATTTTAATGTCAAAACATCCTTTTGCTTGACAAATTCATCTCTTTGTTCTAATAATTTTTTTATAAGCAGCAACATTTCTACGAGTTGGATTAAATTTCGTGTCACCACTATTAATTATGATTTCACTAATCTTTAATTTACTATTTTCAATGTCCTTACATTGTTCTCAAATGTCATTTTCTGTTTCAGTTAATTTTACGAAATCTTGTTGTATTTTTTTGGTGGTAAATATTTTACAAAAATCAATATATTCACTTCTATATCCAAATCATCTTGCTCTTTGAATTGTTGTATCTATGTTAGTTATTTTTGGAGATATTGTAAAATATGTTGCTATTAAATTACTAAATGTTAGTCCTCTTTGTAATAAGTTGCTT
>JAFNRE010000049.1:0-3055 GCA_017385735.1 Mycoplasmataceae bacterium | reverse complement strand
TATACTGTTTCACAAATCATCAATGTAATTCAAAATCTTGATATTAATTTACCAGATAATAATTCTTCATTAAATAATAATGCTGGTACAGTATCAAATATAACATTAAGTTATAATGGAATAAAGATTAATAATACATATACAATTACTAATTTAGCAAAAATTAATACTTCTTCTAATACTAATGAATTAAGCATTAATTTTAATCAATCTAGTTATTTTATAAGCACAGTTACTGGAAATAATCTAAGTAATTTTAAAATTCCTGTTAATATTTCAAACTGACAAGATGGATCTGTAATTAAATATTACATTACTATTGCAAATGAAAATCTTAATGATTTGCTTATTGCTACTTATAATGAAAATGAACCATTTAGTTTTTCACAAAGTTTAATTAATGCAATAAACAATAATGCAGAATTTCAAAAAAATAAATACTTATGCATTGATTTGATAGCAACTGTTACAAATAAACAAAATATTACAAAAACTTGTAGTACTAAAATCACAATTAATAATAATGCATTATTCTTATATGCTGTAAGTAATAATGTGCAATCAATTAATTTAAATTGTTATACAAATCAACTTTATTCTTTATTTTTTGAAAATTATTTATCAAGTACAACTAACAAATATCAACTAGTAGAAATCTTTAATCAAATCCAATCAACTACACAAATTACTTTAAATAATCAAAATGCAATAAATGGAGTTTTATATAATGCAATAGCAAATACAGGAACAATTACATATTACTTAGAAGAAATTAGTTCTAATAATCAAGTTATAGAAGTTTCAAATGATGTAACAATTAATTGTTCTAAAATTGGAGGAGTTAGTTTAACAAATCCTTCATTAAATATTTATACTAATCAAATTAATGTTAATTTAGCTAATACTAAACAATTAATACTAAATATAAAAAATAATGTGGCTAATGTTACTTATAATGAAAGTGACATATATTATCAAGTAGCAGCAAATGAAAATGTTTGAGAACCAATTTCAAATCCATGTAGTTTATTTGATGTAAGTTTTAATAACAATCAAATTATTTTAAGCAATTTTAAAAACAATATAAGTATTAATATAAAAATCATGAATATTAACTATAATTTATATAGTAATATTGTTACTATTCAAACTTATAATTCTAACACTTCAAATGCTTTTGTATTTAACAAGTATGAATCAGATTTAATATCTAACTTCTATTTAATAAACAATTCTTTCAAACACAATTCAAATGATCTAAATAAGATTAAAAATTATTTAATAACAAAACAAAATATCATTTTACATTTTAGTTATTTTTCATCAAATCTTAGTAACTTTAATTTAATATACAAAGATTAATTTAAACTTTAATAGATATAAAAAAGGAAGATATAAATATGAAAAAAAGAAAAATTATTAAAGGTTTATTAATAAGTTCAAGTATTGCTATTTTAACATTATCAATTCCATTAAGCTTATGTTTAACAAAAAAGCAAGAAAATAATCTTAGTGTTTCAAATAATATATCAAATAGTGATATATCTAATACCAATAAGATCAATAATACAACTAATCCTTTAAATAGCAATATTAATTATTATGTTAATAATGGATTTTATACAGCAATATCAAATAATGAAAATGTAATAACAATTGGACAAATTACTTATTCATTAAATAATACAAATTTTACTGCTAGTGTAATTAATATTGCAAATGGAATTTCAGAATTAACTATTCCTGGAATGATTATAGAAAATAATAATTTTTATGATGTAACTAGTATTGCACAAGGTGCATGTTTTAATAAGCAATTAAGTAGTGTAAGTTTTCCAGATAGTATAGTAAGCATAGGTGCTGATGCTTTTGCTAATAATTTGTTAACTAATATAACATTACCAAATAGTTTAGTAAACTTAGGAAATAATGCTTTTAGTAATAATCCATTTTATGAAGGTACAGTTATTAATTTACCTTCATCATGTGTATGAAATAAGAATGCTAATTTAGCACCATTCAATAATAATCAAAATGCTGGACAATTTACTAGATGTGTAAAATATGTCATTCAGAATTTAGCTGTATATGGATATGTTTATCAATCAAATTGTTGAAAGATTGTTTCGTGAATGCCACAGGTTGCAAGTGCATTTAGCAATGAAGTAAAATCTGATAATCATATTTTTACAGTAAATCAAAATATATCAAATCCAGTAAATCAACCTGCAACAACTAGTAACTTTACTTTTCAACAATTATCACTAAATTATGATCCAATTCAAAAAAATGCAATTATTGTATGAGGAAATAGTTCTAATAATGTACAACAAATTTATGGATTTGGTGTGTCAAACAATAATCCTACTTTTTATTGAGAAAATCCTTCATATATAGGTAGTACAAGTAATTTTGTACTTAATATTTCAAATCCAAATACTAATAAAGAAATTTATAGTAATTTAAATTCATATCCCAAAACTCAAACATCTATACCAATTAATTATGGTGATGTAGTTGGTATTTATGCTACTTCAAATAATGCTGCTTTAGTAACTGGAATGCAAGCAAGTAAAATTCAAAATTTAAGTGATTTAGCAAATTGTGGAATTAGTCAATATTTTAGTTATGATTACAATTCCATGAATGATCAAATTGATTATTTTATTATTACTCAAAATGGTTTTATTCCTTATCAAAATTTAATGCATGTAAATGTAAATTGTTTACAAGAAAATGTAAAAGATTTTGTTTTAACAGGAACAGCATTAGCTAATCATCTTGTTAGTGCAACAATAAATGGAACAACTTATAAAGCATTAAGCAATAGCAATGGACAATTTAGTATTGCAATCAGTCCTTCTTCACCAATTGCTTTAGGCACTACAGTTTATGTTCAATGTCAAGGATGTTTAACATATGTAAATTCTTTAGTTGGTAAGAATCCTTTAAATGCTGGTTTTTTATTTGAAGATGGAAATAATTTTGGAATTTTACCAGATGGATATACAGGCAATTTTCAATTATGAAACACTTCAGTATATTCCATGCCATT
>JAFNRE010000048.1:0-6548 GCA_017385735.1 Mycoplasmataceae bacterium | reverse complement strand
GAATTACCAACAAAAGAATTTATTAACAAAAAAGTATTTAATATATCTAGTCAATATATTTGAAGAAGTAAACATAAAACTCCAAAAATTGTTACTGATGTTATTAATCTTTAGAAAATAAAAGAATTAGCGTTTAAAATGCTGATTCTTTTAAATTAATTAAAAAGTTACTTTATAAAACCTTAAAAAATAAACTAATTATAAATCGGATATTTTTTTAATAATTCTAAGACTTCTTTTTTAATAGAATTTATAATCTTTTCTTCACCATTAGAATTAATTATTTGCACCATTCACTTTGCAATTTGAATAAATTCTTCTTTCTTAAAACCTCTCGTAGTCATTGCAGGTGAACCCATTCTAATTCCACTAGGATTTTTAGCAGAATTCTTTTCAAAAGGAATAGTATTTTTATTTGCAAGAATATGTGCTTGTTGCAATCAATCTTGAATTTTATCTGCTGTGTGTTTTGTTTTTTTAAAAACATCAATACATAATAAATGATTATCTGTTCCATATGAAATTACATGAAATCCTGCTTTAGTAAATTCATCTGCTAATGCTTTAGCATTTATTAAAATATCTTTGCAATATTCTTTAAATGAAGGAAGCATTGATTCATATAAAGTTACAGCTTTTGCAGCAATAATGTTTTCTTGTGGACCACCTTGAATTCCAGGGAAGATAGCAGAATTAATTTTCTTATCAATTTCTTCATCATTGCATAAAATTATTGCACCTCTTGCTCCTCTTGTTTGTTTTTGCAATGTTGTCATTACAACATCTGCATATGGAAAAGGATCTGGATGTAATCCTGCAATTATTAATGCAGAAATATGTGAGATATCTGCTAATAAATAAGCATTAACTTCTTTTGCAATATCTTTAAACTTTTTTCAGTCAATAATTCTTGAATAATTACTTGCACCTGCAATAATTAATTTAGGTTTTGTAATTAAAGCAATTTCTCTTACTTTATCATAATCAATTTGTTCAGTTTTTTCATCTACTCCATAATGAAAAAAATTATAGAACTTTCCTGTAATAGAAAATGATGCACCGTGGCTTAAATGTCCACCACTTGTTAAATCCATTCCTAAAATTCTATCTCCTGGTTTTAATAAAGCTAAATAAATAGCTAAATTTGCTGTTGAACCACTTAATGGTTGAACATTAGCATAATTACACTTAAATGCTTTCTTTGCTCTTTCAATTGTTAATAATTCAAGTTCATCTACAACTTCAACACCAGGATAATATCGATTATTTGGATATCCTTCAGCGTATTTATTTGTAAAAACACTTCCTGCTGCATCTAAAACATCTTGTGAAACATAATTTTCACTTGGAATTAAATTAATAAAAGTTTGTTCTCTGTTCAATTCTTTTTTAATTAAAAATTCTACTTCTTTATCTTGCATAAATAACATCACTCCTATTAAATATTTAATTTATTATATAAGTTAAAAAAGTTAGAAATAAATTATCTTTGATTATCATAATCAAGAATTGCTTTTACTCTATTTTCATGATAATCATGTAATGGTTCAGTTTGCAAAAATTCTTTTACTATTTCTAAATTGTCATTAATATTTACATAAAGTCCACTTAGACAAAGAATATTGCAATGATCATGACTAACAATGTATTGTGTTAGTTCTTTTTTATCAACTAATCCAGCAAGAATATTTTTAACTTTATTAGCAGCAATACAAACTCCAACTCCAGTACCACATATCAATATACCTTTATGATTTTTAGGATCTAATGCTACTTTTTGTGCAACTTTAAATGCATATTCTTGATAATTTGCACTTTCTAAAGAATAACTACCTAAATCTTCATATGGTATTTTATTTTTATCAAAATATTTTTTAATTGCTTCTTTAACTAAAAAACCAGCATGATCATTTCCTAAATAAATCATCTTACATTTCCTTTAATACTTCATTAATTTCATTTAAAGAAATTTCACCTTCTCTAATGATTTTGTGTTCATCTAAATTATAAATTGTTGAAGGTTTAGTAGAATAAGATTTACCTTTAACAACTAATAATTTATTTGAAATAAGATTATTTTCAAATATATTAAAAGCTTCATCTGAAGTTCTTATGGTATCATATCCACTAATATTAGCACTTGTACAATATATTGAATTTAATTCATCTAGTATTTTTAGAATTTGAGGGTGATTAGGAATTCTATATGCAATTTTATGGTAAATAATTGTTAGTTTTCCTGGTCAGAATTTATTTGCTAATTTAGTAAATTCATCTGAAACATCACCTGGAATTTGTTGGATATTTTTTATTAATAAAACTATCTTTTTTTCTTTTGGACGATTTTTTAATAAATATAAATCTTCTTCATTCTTACTAAACAAACCTAAAACTGTATCAGTTTCCATTAAAGCAATATTATTATTTTTTAATCAATCAATAATTAAATTTAAATTATAATAAAAATCACTGTCTTTTATAGTCTTCATCTTCTAATGTTAACTTCAAATATCTTGTTAATCCATGATAATCATTACTAAATTCATAAGTAATTTTACATAAATTCTTGTATCAAAGATTATTAATTAATTTTGTTAATATATCTTTGTGTTCTGGATTAATTTCAAAATAACAAGTTAGTTTTCTCTTTAACAAATATGTTAAATATTCAAATACAACTTTGTAATAATACAAACCATTATCTTTTGCATATAATGCTGAATTTGGTTCATATTTTTTTACATTATTTTCAATATTTTTATCATTTTTTGCAATATATGGTGGGTTCATTACTAAAATATCAAATTTTTTCTTGCAAGTTATAAAAAATTTTTTAATGTCCATCTTTTTAAGTCTAACTTTTTTTATTAAACCTAATTTTCTTGCATTGCTCTTTAGCAATGAAAAAGGTCTTGTATATTTTTCAACTAATGTTACTCTTGCATGTAAGTTTTTAGCAATAGTTAAACCAATATTACCTATTCCTGCACATAGATCAACAACTTTTAAATTCTTTTTATAATTTTCTAAAATAATTTTATCTACTAATAGTTCAGTCTCACTTCTTGGTATTAAAGTACCTTTATTAATATTAAATTTAAGACCATAAAAATAATGTTTCTTAGTAATGTAACTTATTGGATAATGTTTTTTTGATATTAAATAAAGAAAATCAAAGAATTTATCAATGTCATCTTTAAAATTTATTTCTTGATTTTTAAAAGTATAAAAATCAGCAAGAGTTTTGACATTTTTAGAAAAATAAAATAATAAATTGAAGAAATCCTTATTTACATTTGGATCATCTTTATAATTATATTTTTTTAAAAAATAATTGTATAAATCATAATAAGTCATTATATCTTTAATGCCTTCATTTTTTCTAATTGCTCATTAGCGATTAAAGCAGAAATTATTTCTTCTAAATTACCAATCATAATTTGATCCAACTTATTTAAAGTTAATCCAATTCTATGATCAGTTACACGATTTTGAGGATAATTATATGTTCTTATTTTTTCTGCTCTTTCACCAGTACCAACTTGATCTTTTCTTAAATTAGAAATTGCATCATGTTGTTCACTATTATATTTTTCTCATAATTTTGCTCTTAACAATTGCATAGCAGATTCTCTATTTTCAATCTGACTTCTTCCTTCTTGACAAGCAACTACTATTCCTGTTGGAAGATGAGTTAATCTAACTGCTGAATCAGTACGATTAACATGTTGACCACCAGCTCCTCCTGATCTGTAAGTATCAACTCTTAAATCAGCAGGATTAATTACAACTTGGATTTCATCAACTTCTGGTAAAACTGCAACAGTTATTGTTGAAGTGTGAACTCTTCCTTTACTTTCAGTTAATGGAACTCTTTGTACTCTATGCACGCCTGATTCAAATTTCATCTTAGAATACACATCTTTTCCAATAATTTTAAAAGAAATAAAATCTATTCCAAATGCTTTTTGACTTAGACTTAATACTTGGATTTTTCATCCTTGCATATCTGCATATTTTTGATAACATTCAAAAAGATCACCAACAAAAATAGAAGATTCATCACCACCTGCAGCAGGGCGCATTTCTACAATAACATTCTTTTCATCATTTTCATCTTTTGGTAATAAAAGAATTTTTAAATTTTCTTCAATTTTTTGAATTTGTGGTTTTAATTCATTTATTTCTTCTTGTGCAGCAATTATTAACTCTTCATCTTTTTCTTTATCTAAAATAGTTTCACATTGTTGTGCTTCTTCAATTTTTTGTTTGTATTCAGCAAATAAATTACAAACATCTAAATTGTCTTTAATTTGTTTGTTTAATGTTTTTATCTTATTAACATCTGTAACAGTTTCTAATTCTTTTTGAAAATCATTGATACGATTAAAAATACCATGTACAGTATCAAATAATCTTTTGTTATATTCCATGAAATTTGAATTTATGCTTACTTATTCAGCAATTTTAAGATCTTTGAAGTTAGTTACTTTTTTAGAATTTGATTTCTTTGTTGTTTTCTTAACTTCTGATTCTTTTTTAGCATTAAAATTTTTACCAGCTTCAAATTTGCTGTTTAATTTTTCTGATTTACCTTTAACAGATGTATTACTGGTTTTACCTAAATATCAAGGATGACAATGTGAACATATGTCAATATGACATACATCTGCATGGTAAGTTGAATCAATATCAAAAGTAGTTCCACAACTAGCACATTGAAATTTAACAATTTTTGTTTTTGGTTGTATTTCTTTATTCATATGTCATATCCTATTTTATAAATATTATTTATTTTAACAAAAAGAAAGTTTTTTTTAAATCTATTTATGATTTTATTATTTATAGATTAAATTTTAATCATTATTCGTTTTAAAAACTAATCATGAAATTGATGAATTTATAAATAATGAGAGAGACATTAACATTTATATAGATAAAAATTACTTATTATTTATTTGAATAATTTGTTTAACTTCATTTTGTCAAGCATCATAACCAAAAAAACCATAAACATTTAAATAATTAGCATTTCATGCTGTTTCATTAAATGCAGAAGAAGTGAAGTTTAAATAAATTCCAGAATATGCTAAATTCATACCTTCAATTTCTCCATTGGAATTTAGTGCTTGATGTTGATTAATAAAAATACTTAAATTTGCTGCAATTTGTTGTTGAGTAAAAGTAAGAGTTTCAGTTGATGAAACAGTATATGTAAATAATTGACTAGTTGGACCAACTATTAATGTTTCTAAATAATTAGTTCATAATTTTCAATAATATGAAATATTTAAAGCTTCAGTTGCTGTGATATCAGGTGCTAATTGTAATCCTGTAATCACAATAGCATTGGATGGAACAAAAATATTTAAATTATTTTCTTTAATTGAAAAACTATTATTTGGATTAAAAGTATACACTGTTTTATTTTGTGCATTTTGAGTAATAATCTTATCAACATTTTTTTGAATCATTTGAGCAAAATGTTGATTTATTTCATTAATAATTCCAGTTGATAAAATTGGTAAAAATCCTTGTGCAATAAAAGAATCAGTTTCACTTGTATTTGTTAATACTGTACCATCATAACTTAATTTGATACCAGAAATTTCTCCTAATTCATTACTGTCATTATTTACACTAGTAGGTAATTCAATAGTAATATGATTTACTATATAGTTAATATCATAATTAGTTTTTGGATAATAAACATTAGTTGAACTACAATTTGGTACATAATAAAATCAACCAACTGCAGTTTTTAATTCATTTAAAAGACCAGTTTTTATTGCATTAATTAAATTGTTTGAAGATGAATTATTTAAAGCATTGTTTGCATTAGTATTGCTAAATCCAGAAACTTTTATGTATAAATTTAATAATGAATCTAGATTTTGTATGATTTGATTATTATCATAAATATCATTAGGATTTAAAGTATTAGAGTCATCTGATGATTTTTCACCATTTGGATTAGTTTGAGTTGATCCAGAACCACTATTTTGACCATTTGTTTCTGAACCATCATTGTTAGATGAATTTTGAGATCCAGAATTGACTGTTTTATTACCAGTACTGCCTGAATTAGAAGTGCTATTTCCTGATTTAGAACCTGTTCCATTTTTATTTGGTTTACCATTTGTAGTATTAGTATTCTTAGAGTTTGAGTTATTACTATCATTTCCAGATGTTTTTGATGGTGAATTTGTTCCATTTCCATTATTAGTATTTGGACCATTATTATTTCCAGAAGGATTAGAACTGGTTGTTTTACCATTAGAATTACTTGATGAACTAGAAGTACTATTTGGATTATTATTTGATGGATTTGATTTAGTACTGTTTGAAGAGTTATTTGAGTTAGGTGTTAAATCTGAATTATTTTGATTATTATTATTTTTATCAGCAGATGCTTTAGTAGGACTAGTAGTTAATAATTGTGAATTTGAATGAATTGTAACTGCTGCAGTAGAACCAGCAATTATTGCTAATGCACCAATAATAGAAAATCCTACTAATAAATATTTAGCTTTTTTATTAAATTTCAT
>JAFNRE010000047.1:0-2528 GCA_017385735.1 Mycoplasmataceae bacterium | reverse complement strand
TAAAAATTTCTAATTAACTAGGTATTAATATCTATTTCTTAATTCTTTTAAATTGCTTAAAATGTAATCTTATTCAAAAAACCATTCCTTTAAATGAACCAAATTTCATCTAAATTTCCAATTCTATATCTTTCACTATATTCATCTATTCATACAACTGTGACTGTTTCAAATTTCTTTTGTAAATATTTAAATCATTTTGAATTACTTAATTCCTTAGTCAAAGCTTCATTAGGAAGATATTGATATTTTGCTTCTAAAAAGACCTTATTTGCATCATTCATTTTAAATTTTGAATAATCTCATTCACCAACTAAATCAAATTTTACTCATGCTGAAAATGATGATATAAGTGGTGACAAAAACATTTTAATTTTAATTTTTTTGGGAATTGGTTTATTCATTTCACTCGCTAACTTTATAATTTTATGAATTTTAATTCATGAAATTATTAATGTTATAAATACAAAAATAATAAATGAATAAAGTACTATTAATCCATAATATATAGAATAAGAAAATTCAACAGCAACACCAAATGCATAAGAAAAATAAACAAATGCAAGAACAAATCAGTAAATAATAATAAATTTAAAAATTTTATCTATTTGATTTTTAAAATCCATATTAAAATCAAAAAATAATTTAGGCAATTATGTTAATTATACAAAAATTATTTTAATTAAGTCTTATAAGAAAAAGCTAAACGTAAGATATTTCATATAACCTTATTTTAAAAATAAAAATTCTGTTTTTAAACTATTATATAGGCAAATTAAGTAATTATAGTATTGTGTAAAATGTATATAGTTAACTTAATTTAATTATTTTAATAATATAAATAAATTCTCATTATATTTTGAAAAATTCAACAATTAAATTAAAGGATTAAGCATGAATGATAATTTAAAAGAAAAATTAAATAATATTCCTAAAAAACCTGGAGTATATTTATGAAAAGATAAATATAATGAAGTAATTTATGTTGGTAAGGCAATTAATTTATATAATAGAACTCATCAATATTTTTTATTTCCACAAAATCTAAGAAGAACACAATTAGCAAATAACATTTATGATTTAGATTATGTTGTTACTAAAAATGATAATGAAGCATTTATTTTAGAAAACAACTTAATCAAAAAATATCAACCTAAATATAATGTTTTATTAAAAGATGGAAGTAATTATCCTTATATTTTGTTAACTAATGAAAAAGACCCAAGATTACTATATACAAGAATTATAAAGAAAAATAATGGAAAATATTATGGACCAATTAGTGCAGGTATTAAAAATAAATATGATATTTATAATTTAGTTTTAGAATTATTCCCTTTAAGAAAATGTAATATTGTTCCTAAAGAAAAATGTTTATATTATGATTTACATCAATGTGTTGGACCTTGTATTAATAAAATTGATGTAAATACTTATAAAGAAATTAAAAATAATATTGATGCTTTTTTTCATGGTGAATACAAAGATATTATTGCTAAATTAAAAGAACAAGAATTGCAGTTAGCACAAAATTTAAATTTTGAACAAGCACAACAAAAAAAAGAATTAATTGAAGCAATTCAAAACTTGAGTATAAATCAAACTGTACAATTAGCAAATTTAGATTCTACTGATATTGTTGCATATAAAGTTATTGATAACAAGATTGGAATTGTAATATTTGGATATACAAATGGAAAATTATTAACTAAATTTGATAGTGTTGAAGATATATATGATGATAATGATACAGAAGTTGTTGCAAACTATTTAATGCAATATTATGAAAAATTTGATCATCCTAAAATTCTTTATGTTTCATTAGATGAACAAAATATTAAATTATTAGAAGAATCATTAAAAATTACAATTAAAAATCCAACTAAAGGACAAATGAAACAAATCATGCTATCTGCACTAGAAAATGCTGATGTTATTATTAAAAATTCATTAAGATCAAAACAAAATAAACTTGCTAGAACAGTTATTGCTAATGAAGAATTAAGACAATTATTAAAAATGGAATCATTAAATAGAATTGAATTATTTGATAATTCTCATATTGATAATGTTGATAGAGTTGGAGCAATGGTTGTATTTGAAAATGGAATAGCAAATAAAAAACTTTATCGTAAGTTCATTATTAAAGATAAAACATCACAAGATGATTTAGCTTATATGAAAGAAGTTTTATACAGAAGATATTCTAAGATGTTAAAAAATGAAGAAGCACTACCTGATTTAATTATTGTTGATGGTGCTAAATTACAAGTTGAAGTTGCTAATCAGATTTTAAAGGAATTAAAAATTGATTTATTAGTAAATATCATTGGCCTAAAAAAGAATGATGAACACAAAACTAAAAGTATTATTTTAAAAAATTATCATGAAATCATATTAGATAAAAAAAGTAACTTATATTTTTATTTATTAAATATGCAAGAAGAAGTGCATCGATTTGCAATTTCATTCTTTAGACAAAGACATACAAAATCCTTATTTAGTAGTGAATTAGATCATATTGAAGG
>JAFNRE010000046.1:0-3090 GCA_017385735.1 Mycoplasmataceae bacterium | reverse complement strand
TAGTAATTAATCCAAATGATGAAAGATATTTAAAATATGCTAATTATCATGTAATTAATCCTGCTAATAATGAAATTCTTCCAATTATTCAAGATTCATATGTAGATATTAGTTTTGGTACAGGAGTTATGAAATGTACTCCTGCACATGATTTTAATGATTATGAATTAGCAAAAAAACATCATTTAAAAATGATTAATATTTTAAATGATGATGCAACACTAAATAATGTTGTTCCAAAAGAATATATTTCATTATCAGTTGAAGAAGCTAGAGATAAATTAGTTAAACAATTAGAATTATCTAATCATATTGATCATATTGAAAATATTAATAATAGAGTAGGATATAGCGAAAGAACTAATGTCATAGTTCAACCATATTTAACAAAACAATGATTTTTAAAAACAAGTGTATTAGCACAAGATGTTATTAAAATTCAAGAATCAAATAAGAAAGTTGATTTTTTACCGCCAAGATTTGAAAAAACTTTGGTGCATTGATTAAATAATATGCAAGATTGAACTATTAGTAGACAATTGTGATGAGGACATCAATTACCAATTTGATTTAATAACAAAAATCCTAATGAAATTTATTGTGAAGTAAATCCACCAAAAGATATACAAAATTGAACTAGAAGTACTCATGTACTTGATACTTGATTTTCAAGTGGATTATGACCACTAATTACTCTTGGATGAGATGGATTAGAACATCAAAAACCTAATGAATTATTTCCAAGTCAAATTTTAGTTACTGGATATGATATTATCTTTTTTTGAATTGCTAGAATGATGATGTTTAGTGCTTATTTTTTAAAAGAAAGACCATTTGAAAAAGTTTATATTCATGGCTTAGTAAAAGATGAAAAAAATAGGAAAATGTCTAAATCATTAGGAAATGGTATTGAACCAAAAACCTTAATTCATGAATATGGCAATGATGCAATAAGAATCTTCTTTTTAAGTGATTGTAGCGAAGGAGAAGATATTTCATATAAACCTGCTAAATTAAAACAAGCATTTAATTTCTTAATCAAAATTTGAAATACAGCAAAATTTATTGAATTAAATAATTTTGAATATGATGATGATTTGAAAATTAATTTAGTTCAAACTAATGCAATTGAAAAATACATTTTATTTTCATTACAAGAAACATTAAATATTATAAAAACTAATTTAGATAAATACAGTTTCAATATTGCATATAAATATTTAAAAGATTTTGTATGAGATTCATTTTGTAATTTTTATTTAGAATGTATGAAAAAACAAGAATTTAAAAATGCATATAGTCAAAAATTGTTTATGTTTGTTTGAAAAAATATTTTAATGATGTTACAAACTTTTACACCTTTTATTAGTGAATATTTGTATTTACATCAAATTAATAATAAGCATTCTATTTTAAAAGAAGAATGATTAAAGTCTAATGCATATCAAATTAAAAATACTGATGAGATAACAAATGTAACACTTGCTAAAGAATTATTAAACAAAATTAGAAAAGCAAGAAATGATTTTAATATCCCAAATACTGAAAAAATAAAACTAACATACACTAATTTAAATCAAACTGCTTTAAATACAATAAATGTTATTTTAGAATTAGCTAATGCTTGTTTAGTAAATAATAATGAAACAAATTTAGATAAATTTGTCATTGTAATTAATGAACATAAATTTAATTTATTAATTTCAAATTTAAAAAAACAAGAATATCTAAAAAAACTAGAAACTGAAATTAATAAATTAAATAATGAAATTAAAAGAAGTGAACAAATTTTAAATAACAAAGAATTTATTAAAAAAGCAAGTAGTGAAAAAGTACAAATAGAACAAGAAAAATATCAAAAATATCAAAGCGAATTAATTACACTAAAAAAAGAATTAGAAGAATTAAAAAACTAATTTAATACAATGATAAATTCTTTAATTTGTTTTAATCTCAATAATTTTCTTAAAGAATTTTTCATTAAGTAATAATGAGTTAACTTGTTTAAATAAATACTTATTATTACTAAAGTCATACTAACTAAAAATAAGAATATTGGACCTGATGGATAAGATAAATGAAAATATTTAGCTAAACTATAATATTCTCCAACATATTTTTTTGTAACAATTGCATTTAATGAAGGATCATAAACTGTCTGATAACTTACTTTTCAATCATTACTTGTTAATCCTGTTAAATTTCAATTTACACCAGTTAATGTTTTAATAATAAAAATATAACTAATATATAAAAACATTACTAAGAATGCAATCAAAAAATATCAATTTCGATATTTAAAAGTTGTTAATACTAATATTAATGAAAGGATTAACAATAAATAATGCATCATAAAAAACATTAAATTAGGATAATTCCCTAAAAAAACATATTGAACTGTTAAAGGTGTATTTAAAGTACTAATTGCTAAAAAAATAGTTGCACTACTTATAAATAATCCAATTGGTGCAATAATTTTAGCAAAAACTTGAGTTCATTTACAAATACTAATTAAACTAATTAAAAAAGTTAAAAAAGGACACATATCTAATAAAAAAGCTTTAGATATAATGTATGAATCTATAAAATTATTTGCTGTAGTTTCATTATTAATAAAATGATGATTAAAGATTACATGTAATTCAAATCCTCACCTTCCAGCAATAAAATAAATGAAAACAAATAAAGCAAAAATTGATGTATATCATCATTTTCAACTTATTTTTTTTATATAAAAAATTAATGATGTTAAACAAATAATTAATATTGTAAAAATACTAATAATAAATAAAATTTCACCACTAAATGACATAAATAATTAAGGTAACTATATACAATTATACACTAAGATATTTTTGAATTATTCTCACATCTAGATATAAGTATCATAAAATGAGAATATGTATACACTAGATAAAAAACAAATTAGATCAATAATAGAATTAGTACAAAAATTCCCAACAGAAGATGAATGCTATGAATTATTAGAAAAAATTCACTGAAACGGGAAAGTTGTAAGTCCTTATGATAAAAATTCAAAAGTGTATAAATGCAAAGATCATAAGTATCGTTGTAAAAAGACAAGAAAGT
>JAFNRE010000045.1:0-6080 GCA_017385735.1 Mycoplasmataceae bacterium | reverse complement strand
TAAGAAATTATTACATAAAATTTTAATTATATAAAAAAATAATCAAATTATTCAAAATTTGTGTCTTTTTTTAACTTTGGCAAATCTTTTAAATTTTTTAAACCAAACACATCTAAAAATTTACCAGTAACTTTATATGCATAAGGAAATCCTGCAGCATTGTTTAAAACAATTGGTTCAATTAATTCTAATTCTCTTAATCTTCTTAAAGCATAATCACAGTTTGCTTCGTTATTAATATTTGATTTACCATCTTCATCTACTTTAATTTTTCTAAATCCAGGTTTAATTTTTTCAATCTCTTTTTTAGTAATAGGACCATTATAAGCAATAATAGTTAAAATTTCCATTAGTGATTTTGTTAAAGGATTTTTATATTTAATTTTTGCTAATCTCATTAATTTATCATTTAGTGTTGGCTTTGTTAACATCTTATATTTGTTATCAAAAATAACAATCATAAAAGCATAATTTTCATTATTGTTATAATAAGATGCAATTTGATCCATTAAAACTTTTACATCTTTTTTATCAATTTCTAATAATGTTGCTAAATCACTATTACTTAATCCATCTTCTCCAGCAACATATAAACCTGCTTCAATCAATACTTTTTGTTCAGTTGTTAAATTCATGATATTAATCCTTAATCATTTAATATTAAAAATAAGTTATTTTTGGTTTCATTTAAAGTAATTTTAAATTCATTAGCAAGATTTAATGCAGCAATAAAAATACTTACTAAATAATATAAATTATATTTATTTTCTTTATAAAAATCCTTAAGCATTACTAGTAATTGTGCTTCATGATGAATTTTTAAATACTGTATAATTTTTTCTTCAATTTCTAATGTTGATATATCAATGATTTCATAATCTTGTTCAGAATTTTCTATAATTTCATGAAACTCTTCAAATTCATCAAGATATTTTAGAAAAATATCAGGATTCATCTTATTTGGCAATCTTTCATAATTAAAATCTGCAGGAATAAAAGATTCAAATTTTGAATTAGGCTTACTAATCATCAAGATTCTTTTTGTTTGTTTTTCATAAAGTTCAATCATTGCATTTTTATATTTTTCAACTTCTAGCAATAATTTTGTAAGATCTTCTTGACTTCAATCAAATTCTTCTTCAATTTCATTTAATTGATTTTGTTGGTGAATTAAATATTTAGATTTTAGATTAATTAAATATTGTGCTAAATATAAATAATCACTAAATTTATCAATTTCTCTTTGAGTTAATGCATTTTTTAACAAATCATTTACATAATTAACATATTGTTCAGTAATCACACTTAATTCTAATTTCAAAATTGCCATATGATTTTTCTCAATGATATTTAATAATGCATCTAAAGGGCCATAATAATCTTGTATTTGAACTTTTCAATCATCAATATCAGTTGTTTCCATACTATTTTATCCGTTCATAAATTTCAATTTTAAAAGTATCATGATTAATTGTTTGTAGCAATTTAAAACCATTTAAATTGTAATTTAACAAAAGATCACATTGATAATCATCATTTAATTTACTAATAATTAATTGTTGTGCATACTTAAAAAAAGCTTCATAAACTTTTTTTCCACCAATAATATAAATATCTTTATTAGAAGTTTGATTTAATTCTAAGATATCTAAAATATCATGAATAACAAAAACATTATCTAGATTAATTTTAAAATCTTTATTTCTTGTTAAAACATAATTAATTCGATTAATTAAAGGTTTTTTATTTAAAGATAATCAGGTATTTTTACCCATAACAACAATATTATTTAATGTTGTATTTTTAAAAAACAACATTTCTTCTTTTATATGTCATGGTAATTGATTATTTTTAGCAATACCATGATTAATATCTTCACATCAAATCATTTTAATCATAATTTAAACTGCTACTTCAGCTTTTATAGCTGCATAAGGTTCATAATCAACTAATTCAAAATCTTCATATTGATATTTTGTAATATCATCATGATGATTTTTAATTATTAATTTTGGAAGTTTTTTAGGAGTTCTTGTTAATTGTTCTTTAACTTGTAATATATGATTTTCATAAATATGAGCAACTCCAATAGTGTGAACAAAAGTTCCTGGTTCTAAATTACAAATATCTGCAACAATCATTAACAATAATGCATATGAAGCAATATTAAATGGAACACCTAAAAACAAATCTGCACTTCTTTGATATAACTGTAAATTCAATTTATTATTTTGTACATAAAATTGAAATAAAGTATGACATGGTGGAAGTAACATATCTTTTGTATCTTTTGGATTTCATGCTGAGACAATAATTCTTCTTGAAGTTGGATTGGTTTTAATTTCATTAATTGCATTTTGCAATTGATCTATACCATTAAAATCTCTTCATTGCTTTCCATAAACTGGACCTAATTCTCCTCAAGTTTTTGCAAAAGTAGAATCTATTTTAATCTTATTAATAAATTCTTCAATGCTTTCATTTTGATAAGAAGAAGATTTTTTATATTTTTCATAAGGTCATTCATTTCAAATTCTAACATCATGATCAACTAAATATTTAATATTTGTATTTCCACTTATAAATCATAATAATTCATATAAAACTGCTTTAAAATAAATTTTTTTTGTTGTTAATAAAGGAAATCCATCTTTTAAGTCATAGCGATTTTGTGTACCAAAATAACTAAAAGATGCAATATTAGTTCTATTATTTGTATACTCTCCTTTATTTAATACTAAGCTTAATAGTTCTAAATATTGTTTCATAATTTAATTATCAATTTTAGATTTAGTTCTTTTTCTTTGTTGTTCATTTAATTCTTTATAGCTTTTTAATGGATCTTTCTTTTCTTCTTTTTTGAATTCTGAACTATACATGAATGTTGCATTGTCTTTTCATAAATCATATCTTTTTTGAATTTTATCTCTTAAAACTTCTGCTAAATGAACTCTTGTTCAATGCATATATTCAGAATATTTAATAGGTTCAAGTGCATCAACAACAACTTCAGCAATATTGTATGTTGGTTTAGTAGAACCATTAATAGATTTATCTGCTAAGAAATTATCTGTACCAAAAATACAAACTGGAACAATTGGTACATAAGTTTGAAATGCAACTTCTAATGCGCTTGAATGAAATTCTCCTAAACTATCTCCTTGAATTCTTGTTCCTTCTGGAAAAACTAATAAACTACAATCATCTTGGAATGCTTGAACTTCTTCATTTATCACTTTGCTCAAACTTCTAATATCACTTCTATCAACAAAAATAGTATCTGTTAATTTTAAAGCATGACCAATGCCTTTTACATCTGCTAATTCTTTTTTAGCAACAACTCTTAAAAAAGGAAATTCATAATGTCTAATTGCAATATGCATCATTAAAACACCATCAATATTAGATTTATGATTAGCAACAAATAAAACTGGAGTTTTAGGAAGAGAATCAAAACCAAATTCAAAATATTTAACTCTTTTAGCACCTAGTGCTCTTCTTAAAATCTTATCTACATGTTTATATCTTTCTGTTGCTGTTGCTAATGGTTTACCTTCTTTTTCATATTTATTTAGTTTTGATTTTGCTTTATTTAAAGCTAAAGAAAGCATCATGTAACTAAAAGGTACAGTAATTGCTTTTAATTTATATTTTGTTTTTGCTGAACCTGTTAATTTAATATTGTTTGTATGCTCATAAATTTCTCTAATATTTTTAGCAGTTTTTTGATCATTATTGAAATAACTCTTCTTCATTATTTAATTCCTTATAAATAATAAGTATAATATTATATCAAAGTGTAATAATATATATTTTAAGATGACAGGTGTAGATATATTTCTATTTATATTAGCAATCATAATTCTTATTATTGGAATGATGCTTTCTTATGCTGGAACTCCTGGTGGGGGACTTGCTGCTTTAGCTGGAGAAGATTTAGAATTATTTAGAAAAACAAAAGACCGTGGTGTTATTAAAATATTACAAATTATTATGTTTATTCTTGTAATAGTTTTAATAGCAACAGGTATAACAATAAGGCTGGTACATTAAGGATGAAAATCATTAAGTTTCATCAAACTATTGCACAAATTATGCTTAATGAAAGCAAGCCAATTCCAGTTAGAATTCTAGTTCAAAAGATCAAAAAAACTATCCATTCTAAAGATGAAAGAAGTATTGAAATTTCAATTCAGCAAATGATTGATAATGGTGAATTAAAGCAATTAACTAGTAAATCATTAGTAATTAAACATCTTATAAGTGATGAATTAGCAAGCAATGAACAAATTGAAGGTATTATTAAAATTAATGCAAGTCAAAATGGATTTGTTTATAAAGAAAATGAAAAAGAAGCAAGTTTTTTTGTACCAAAAAATAAATTAAATGGTGCTTTGGATGGTGATAAAGTTTTGATATCACCATTAAAAATGTATTTAACTAATAATGATAAAGAAAATAATTTTGTTGATGCACAAGTAAATGAAATTATTGAACACAAAAAAAATTACTTTACTGGAACTTTTAAAATTCTTGAACCTAATAAATATTTTGTAAAAGTAGATGATCCAAAATTTTACTTAAATGTCATTTTAAAAGATATTTCTAATTTAACTAACAATGCTAAGATTTTATTTGAAGTTGAAGAATACAAAGAAGATATTGCTTATAGTGAAGTTAAAAAGATCATTGGTCATGAATCAGATGTAGGTGTTGATATATTATCTTTAGTTTATAATGTAGGAATTGAACCTGAATTTAGTGAACAAATCTTACAAGAAGCAGATAAGTTAAAAATTGAATGAGATCCAAAAAATCCAAAAAATCGAAAAGATTTAACAAATAAAAACTTTATCACAATTGACCCAGCATCAAGTAAAGATTTTGATGATTCTTTTTATTTAGAAAAAAAAGAAGATGGAACTTTTGTTTTAAATATTGCAATTGCAGATGTTGGGCATTTTGTTAAATACAATTCAATATTAGCAAATGAAGCATTAAAAAGAGGAACTTCAATTTATTTAACAGATCGAGTTATTCCAATGTATCCACATTACATTTCAGATGATTTATGTTCAATAAACCCAAATGTAGTTAGATTTAGCATGAATTGTGAAATGCATATAGATCAATTAGGTAATATTAAAAAAATTGATGTTTATCCTGCTGCAATTATAAGTAAAAGACGATTTAGTTATGATGAAGTTAATGCATTATTTGACAATAAAGATGAATTAAAAAATGATGATAAAAATATTATTTTAATGTTAAAGAATGGAAAAGAACTTCATGATATTTTAAGAAAAAAGAAACAAGATGAAGGCTTTATTGATTTTGATATTAAAGAACCAATCATTGTTGTTAATGAAAAAGGTAAAGCTGTTGATGTAAAACTATATGAAACTGGTGAAGCACAAAAAATGATTGAAGATTTTATGATTGCAGCAAACGAATCTGTAACAATTTTTGCATTAAAACATAAACTTCCATTTATTTTTAGAACGCATGATCAACCAGAACCATTAAAAATCGAAGAGTTTAATAAATTGTTAAAGAGAATTGATTTTAATTCTCGTTTAGATTTAAGTGATATTACAAATAAAAAAATTGCTGATTGATTAAGAAATAATCAGAATCATAAAATGATTGATATAGCAAGAACTTTATTGTTACATTCAATGCAAAAAGCAAAATACAGTGAAGAATTAAAACAACATTTTGGTATTGCAAGTAAAAATTACACACATTTTACAAGTCCAATAAGAAGATTTCCTGATACTTTAGTAAGTCAATTATTTCATATGTATTTATTTAATAAAGATGAATACAGTGATGAAGATAGAAATAACATTAAAAGACAAATCAATGAGTTTGCTAATATTGCAAATGAAAGAGAAATTATTGCAACAAAACTAGGTTTTGATGTTAATGAAATGAAATTTGCAGAATATATGATCGATCATTTAGATGAAAATTATGTTGGAATGATTACATCAGTAAACAAATTTGGGACATTTGTTCAACTTACTAATACTATTGAAGGATTAATTCATATCAAAAATATGAATAATGATTTTTAT
>JAFNRE010000006.1:0-3037 GCA_017385735.1 Mycoplasmataceae bacterium | reverse complement strand
TATTTAACAAACTTAAATAAGTTTTTTTTAAATTCTTACTTTTCATTAAATAAGAACCTGAAACAATAATGTTTGCATCATTATAAATTAGATGAATTGTTTGATTATTTATTCCACCATCAAATATTATTGGAATATCTAAGTTTTTGCTTGTTAGATATTGCTTAAATTGTTTTAGATGTTCTATGCCTTCATTTAAGATTGTTTGTCCACCAAACCCTGCATTTACTCCCATGATTAAATTAATCGTTGTTTGTGGAAAAATATATAAATAATCTTCAAAAGCTTCATTAATATTAATTGCTAATCCAACATCAATATTATTTTGTTTAGCATCATTAATAATTCATTCAATTTCTTGTTTATTTAATACACTTGGATGAAAAACCAGTGCTTTTATTTTATATTTTTTAAATTCTAAATAATATTTAATAACATCTTGTACCATGAAGTGTACTTCAATATCAAATTCATAACTTATTAATAAATCTAAATATTCAGTTGAAAATGTAAAATTAGGAACATAAATATTATCCATTACATCATAATGAATTCTCTTTATCCCTATATTTTTAAGTTCTTGCAATATTGAATTAAGTTCATTATCTTTATAAAATGCTAAGAATGATGGTTCAATAATTTTTTTAATAATAATTAAAATCCTTCTTCAGCTTTTTTATCATCTGTTTTTTCTTTTAATTCTTTTAATTTAGTTTTTAAGATAGATTTATATGCTTCAACTCCTGGTTGATTAAATGGATTTACATCTAATAAATAAGCACTCATTGTAACACTAATGCATAATCACATGAAATAATATCCATAATCATAAGGACCCATCTTATCCATTTCTAAGATGATTACAGGTGTTTTTGCACCTTTTGCATGTGCTTCAGCAACACTCTTATAAATTAATCTATTAATTTCACTTAATCATAATCCATCTAAAAATCCTAGTCCATCATTTGTTTTGATATCTTCAGGAATTTTCGCATTACCACTTGATCTTCTTACTCAAATTGTAGTTTCAAAGAAATTTTTAGGTCCTTGTTGCATATATTGACCAATAGAATGAAGATCCATAGTAAAAGTTGCTGGGATTGGACATAATGCTTTTTCAGTTTTTGCTTCTGTTTCAGCATAAAGTTGTTTTGCTTGTTCTAATAAAGCAGATAATTTCTTTTCATATGAATCAATAATTTCATTTACATATCCATTATTTAAATATGCAACTCTATGCAAAGCATAATCATATGCTGTATTTTCAGTAATATCAGGTTTTGAACAATCTTTTAACGCATCTTTAGCACCTTCAATTACTTGAAATACATCAATTCCAGACATAATCATAGGTAATAATCCAGCAGGAGTTAAACTAGAAAATCTTCCACCAATATTTTTTGGAATAGAAAATAATGGATATTTAAGTTTAATTGCTAATTTTCTTAATTTATTAGTATCTTCTTCACCAGTAACAATTGCTAGTTTATCAGTAATATCTTCTTCATATTTATACTTTAGTACTGCTTTAATAAATCGATAATTAATTAAAGTTTCTAATGTAGTTCCAGATTTTGAAATGACAATTGCAGCAGGTCTAATTCTAGTTTTTCTTAAATGCTTTAATAACTCTGCATTTCCTGAAGGTGAAATACTATCCATTCATATAACTTTCATTCCACCTTGCATATATTTATTTACACACATGTGAATAGCTGCTCTTGCTCCCAAAGCACTTCCACCAATTCCTGAAACTATTACAGTATTTACATTTTGTTCTTGTCAACTTTTGTATAAAGCTAACATTTTTTGAAGAATTTGTGTTGTGTCAGGTTGATTAACATAATCTAATCACCCCATCATATCTGATCCAACACCAGTTCTTGCTTTAATGTCTTTGTGAATTTTTTTAACTTTTTCTAGGTTTTCTTCTGTGTATACTTTGCTTTTTTTAACAACCCCATCATAAGCATATTTTTTTGATAAGTGAATCATATAGACCTCTTAATTTTTCAACTAAATATAATATTATTTTATTTTTTTTTACTAAAAAAATATATTTTTATACCAAAATTAAAAGTAGTAATTTTTTATCATTTAAATTACTTGAATTAATTTAAAATATTAAAAATAACATTAAAGATTATGAAATTAAATAAAAAAAGATTAACAAAAAGTATTTTATTAACTTGTGCAGTTGCTGCAGTTAGTATTGTTGTACCATGTTCAATAATTTCTTGTTCAAACAATGGTGCAAATAATGATTCTTTAAATACATTACAAAAGCAATTTAATAATTGAGATGCAGTTTTTGAAAAACAATATGACACTAATTTTATCAAGTTAGTATCAACAGATATTAATACTAATATTGATAATGCTTCAAAAAGTTGAAATGATTTTACTAATGCTTATGAACAATACTTTAAGACTAAAAAAATAAAAGTTGATTGAAATAATTATGATTTTTATATTAATACTTTTAGCATTAAGGAAAATAGTTTAACTTTTAATACAAATAAAACTTTTAATTTAAATTTGACTTGGACATTAAATTTATCAATTTCTGAAGCAAATATTCAACCAAATAATAGTTTTGATTTAATTATTAATGAAAATTTTTCAGATGCAACACTAAAACCAACATTAATTGTTAGTTGACCAGATATTTTAAATAATAATATTGAAGCATATGGTGGTTTTTATATTAATTCAATTCAAAAAACTAGCTTAAATGTAAAAACTTCACAATTAAATATATCAGGTTATGATTTAAAAACCGCTGACGAATTACAAGAACTTTTAAATAATTTATCAAGTAATTTTAATGATAATTTAACTTTAAATAATCCAAGTTCTACTCAATGAGTTGCTCCTAGTTTTATAACACCAATTCTTAATTATTCTAAATTAGAAAACCAATTAAGTATACTTAATATTATTTCTCAAAAAGATATAAATAATTTAAAGACTTTAGGAGAAATTTTTACTCCAGGAATATATGGAACTGATTATTATATCAATGCTAAAGGATATC
>JAFNRE010000044.1:0-2852 GCA_017385735.1 Mycoplasmataceae bacterium | reverse complement strand
CCTGGTTGAGAACAAGATCAACATAGATTAAAAGAAGCGTATCAAAAAATCAATTATTTATTAAATATTCAAGATATTGATAATGGAAAATTAATGCAAATTTATAATAAATCTGTTAAATTAAACAACAATAAAATTCAAGTAATAAATAAAATAAAATTTAAAGATTCTAATAATTAAATTCATATAAATTTGATAAATGATTAAAATAATTTTTTTAATTAATTTAACAATATGAAGATAACAAATCTGTTAAATCTTTAATATGTATATTTGTAATAGTAAAAAAAGAGATACAACATTATCTCTTATTTTATTATTTAGATAGTTATTTTTCTTTAATTATTTATTAATAATAATTCCACTATTAGCAGTAAGAATTACAGGAATAGTTTGTTTAATATCATTAGCAATTAGATCTTTAAATGCAATAATTTGTGGTTTTTCAACTTCTAAATAATGCATTGGAATAAAGAATTTTGGTTTGATATCTTCAATTACTTTCTTAGCATCAGTAATATTCTTTGATCCTCATTCACTAACTGAAATTAATGCATAATCAATATTACAATCTTTTAATAGTTTTAAATCACTATAATATGCAGTAAGACCATCATGATAAATCTTAATTCCATCTAATGTAATGATTGCACCCATTGCTAAAGTACCAGGTAAATTAGAATTTGTAATACTTTGTATAAAATGAATATTAACTTTGTTTTCAAAATTAATTCTTTGTCCCACACATGCTCTAATTAGTTTGTCATCAGCAATTCCAAAATTTCTTAATTTATCTGCTAATGCACATGCACAAACTATTGTTGCATTATTGTGTTTCGCAATACTTACAACATCACTAATTAAATCTTCTTTATATTTTGTTAAAACGATTACGTCAGCTTTAATTTGATCAAGATTCTTAAAATTTTCTTCATTATTAGTAAAATCAGGATTAATTAAGACATTTACATCATCATTTAAAAAAGAAAAACATGTCTTTCCATAATATTGTAATTTAATCATTTTATTACCCACCTTGATACACAGTTATTAAAGTTCAAATTTAATAAATAATAACTTATTTATTATAATATAAATCAGTTAAAACAATTAAATTATCATGATTATATAAAGCTGTTACAGGTCAATTTGGATCATATTGATGTGCTTGTTTTAAATGATCCATTGCTTCTTTCTTTTCAATTCCACAAGCAATCAAAATAATTGTTTTAGAATTCAAAATTGATTTAATTCCCATTGTTACAGCACGTTTAGGAACATTATTAATATTATTTTTGAAAAATCTTGCATTTCATTTTCTTGTTTGAATATCTAATGTAACTAATCTAGTTAAAGAATCAATTTCACTTCCAGGTTCATTAAAAGCAATATGTCCATCAACACCAACACCTAATAAAGTAACATCTAAACCATTAAAAGAACTAATAAGATCATCATAATTTTTGATTTCTAATTCTTTCATATTTGGATTTCAAGGAAAATAAATATTACTTTTATTAATATTGATATGTGAAAACAAATGTTTATTCATGTAATTATGATATGATTGGTCCTTGAATAAAGGATCTAAATCATAATATTCATCTAGATTAAAACTAACTACATTACTTCAATCATAATTATTAAGTTTAGTTTGAGAAACAAGTTCTTTATAAAATTCAATAGGACTTGAACCAGTAGGAAAACCAAATACAGCATTATTTTTAGTATATAAAGTTTTTAATACATATTTTGCTGCAATTTTTCCTGCTTCTGTTTTATTTTTAACATTAATTATTGTCATATTAAATTATTTTGATTTTAATAATATTAAATTTACTTGTTTTGTTTAAAAAATTAAATTTCTAGGTAATTATTATATAAGAAATAAATAAAATGCTTCATTATTTCATTAAAATTATTTTAAAAATTTATCTTTTATCTAAGACTATTTTTCTTAGAAAAATAACAAGAATAAAGATATAAAAAAGACAAACTTATTTAAAAGTTTATCTTGTTTATAAAAATAGTTTTTGATTAATTATTTGAATTTGTATTTGAAGCTAATGGTGGAATAGTAAAACTTAAATTTGGAGTTTTTGTATTATATCCAATTCCAATTACACCATTAAATGTACTATCTGAATAAGATTTATAATTTGAAGTAAAAGTTGTACTATTAGTAATAGAATTTGGTGCTAATGGTGAAGTACCAATTGAAAGACCTAATGGTGTTGTTCATGATGAATTAGGAACTCCATTAGTAACATTAAAGTAATCACTAAAGCTAATTGAATCATTACTTAATACTGTTCCACTTAAATTCATATTTAAAGTTGATTGTGCATATGGTAAAGTTCATGTAAAGTATGAATTTGCAGGAATAGAATAATTTGTCATTATTACACCTTCTCCCTTTCCATCATTTAATGATTGATCCCAATACATTGGAGTAAGTGATTCATCATTATATGCACTAATTTGTAATACTGTATAGTTTTGAATCTTACTTGGACTTCAACTTACATATCAATTATGAAATGAATTGTAACTGATATTACTAAAGTCAAATCCACTCATTCATTCATCAATGATATTTGTGATAAATTCTTGTCCTGTTTGTGCATTAATTCCACCAAAATTTGAAGCATTGTTATTAATAGATGAAGCAAATAAATTTACAAAAGCAGCATTATTGTTATATGATACAGTTCAAGTTGAAGGTAATATATAATCTTCTCCAGATGTACCAAAGTTTGTTGCAATTACACCATGATAATTGTAAGTTCACCCACTTGATATTGATGTTAAATCACTTGTTGAACTACCAAGAGATAATCCAAATGGAACAT
>JAFNRE010000043.1:0-2539 GCA_017385735.1 Mycoplasmataceae bacterium | reverse complement strand
TTAACAGCACCAAGTGTATTTGATAATACAACTAATAATACAAATTCCTCATCAAGTAATACTAATAATTCAAGCATTAGTAAGACTTATAATATTGAAATCTATAAAAACAGTATTCCTATCTTTGAAGAAACCGTTATTATTACACGTGGTGTTCCAAATGTTAATTTTAAATGGTATGCATGAAATCCAAGTCAAAAACCCTGACAAGAAAAATTAATTACACAAAATTTAAGCAATGGAAAAGCTAATCCACAGTACAATCCTTTAATCAATCCAAATACTGGAAGTATTAATCAAATTTTGTGAGTTAATGGTCCAACGCCAAATAATGAATCATATTTTGCAGATCCATTACAATCAAATAATCAACCATATAACTTTAAAAATCCCGTTAAAGCAAGTGATCAAGGATACATAGCTGATGCACAAGTATTTAATAAAGGTGTAAGTGTTGATTGAAATACTAATAATGCAAATGTTTATAGAGAAGGATTAGAAGATGATAATGGTGAGTTAGTTCCTTCAAATAATCCAACAAATAATCCAGCATTCAATGGTTTAGGTCAATGAGAACAAATTCAACCAAATAATAGTGATAATGAAAGTTATTTCTCATATAGTGGTTTATGAGAATATGTTACTGAAGCTTTGTATAATGGTAATAATTGACTACCAAGTAATTCTGGAATTTATTCATATTATTTAATTGATGTTATTAATTCTAACAATGAACAACAAATTAGTAAATTTACTAATGTTGTTAAGACATCAAATGTTATTCCATTTTGAACTAGTATTCATGGAATTCATTTAATGTATTATTTAAAAAATAATGAAAATATGACTACTAGTCAAATTCAAAAATTAACTTATCCACAAGTACAATATTGATGAAATAATTATTGTAGTTCTACAATTAATGAAACAGCTAATTCAAATGAACTATTTAATTTAGCAAACTGTAGTTTAAAAAACATTAGTTTAAATAATAACAATATTACTCAAATTCAAAATACTATTGATAAAGATATTGAAAATGCATTAGCTGTATATAATTTACTAAATACAGTTGACTATACAATTAATATAAGTTCAACTCAATTACAGGATTTAGCTAATTATCAAAGTGATAAAAATGGTACTTATAGTACAACTATTAGTGTTAGTGCAGTTAAAGACAATTTAGCTTGTTATGGAACATTAAATATTACAGTTACTGATTCAATCAATAATTTATGTTTAAATAACATTCTTCTTGGACAAGTTGATGTTGGAGTTATAGGAAATAGCAAAGCTGATATTTTAGAATTAGAAAATGATATTATTAATCAAATTCAATTAGAAATTAATAATTATTGTTTAGCAAATAATTTTAAAACAGAGTTTAATTATGGTACTGATTGAACTATTAATTGAAACAATATTAATAATTTAGTATTAATTAACAATAAACAAGTTGCATTGAACTTCATCTATATTAATGCAATTAGTAATACAGATTGTTATGGTCAAACTGAAACATTAGTTGTAAATAATATTAATTTTACTAATCCAAATAATTTCTTTGATTTAGGATATTTATCAATCCCTAATTTAATGATGAATTTAACAAATACTAATCTTAATTTCTTAACAATTGAAATATCTAATTATATTTTTCTTGATATTAACCAAGCTTTTAATAACTATTTTAGTAAACACAAATTAAATCCAACTATTGAAAATGAATTAAATTATTCATGAACATCCAATAATTATAGTGCTAAGCAATTAATGTATCCAAATACTTTTAATAAATATTGAACAATTAATAACTATACTAATTTAGTTAATGAATTAGTTAACAATATCACTAATAAAAGTTTTAATAATGAAGTTACTTTCTTTATAACTCCAACTACTAATGGTTCAATGAATTTATATGGTGCAATTCCATTTGTTGTTGATAATTCTAGTTTAAATAGATTAGGAGTTACAAATAGTAATAAATATTATTATCCAAATATTTATAATCCAAAAGATAATTCAGGTGATCAATACAATCCTTATGCAACTAATTCATCTAATCAAAAATCAAATGATAATAATAAAACTCATAATTCTTTACCAGAATGAGTTATTCCAGTAATTGCAATATCAATTCTTATTATTGCTTTAATTATTACTGCTATTTATCAAAGAATCAAACATCGAAATTATATTTAAACTATATAATAAATGGGAGACTTTCAAATTTGTTGGAAATGTCTTAATGACAACTAATAAAATCTTAACAAAAAAAGAAAAAATTTATAAAAGTATTTTTATTGCATAATAAAAAGATTTAAGAAAAAAATTCTTAATTATTTTTTTAAATTTGATATTATAAATTTGTAAAAAAATATCTATTATATTTTGGAATATAAACAATCAGTTTTTCTTAAAAAGAGTATTAAAAAATTATTTTATAAGATTAACAATACAATTAGTTTTCAAAAGATTAATAAATGTTTCTAATGAGTAACATTTACCAAAATTACCATAATAGCTTTTAACT
>JAFNRE010000042.1:0-6874 GCA_017385735.1 Mycoplasmataceae bacterium | reverse complement strand
TTGCAATATAGTGCAAATGAATTATCAAGAATTTATTTATTAATTCAACAATGAAAAGATAATTTATTAAATCCTGTAATAAGTCCAAAAAATATTAGAAATACTAATGCAAATACTTATAGTAATGTAAATATTAATCCATTTAATATTTGAAGTAATATTAATAATTTATTAGTTGCTAATAACACTTATTCTAGTGCTCCATCAACTAATACCATGATTGCTTTACCAGAAGCAAAATTAGTATTTAATCCAACAACAATTATCATTCCTTTTAATACTAACTCATATCAAACTTCAAATATTGTTAATACAAGTCATTACATTTTAAGCAATTCAGTAACTCATATTAGTGCTTGAAAAGCGATTTTTATAAGTATTTTAGTAATTATTTTAATTATTGGAATCTTAGTTTCAATATTATATAGATTTCCAGGGTTTATTGTTTGAATAATAAGTTCTGCAACATTAGGAATTAGTGCATTAACTTATCATGACCTTGCTTTAATAACTTCTAATGGAAGTTTATTTGCATATTTAATTTCATATATCATGACCTTATTTATTTTTATTATTTTCTTGCAAAAAACTGAAGAGTTTTATAGGTCTGGTATTAGTTATATTCTTGCTTTTGAAAAAGGAATTAGGTATTTTGTAACATATGGGTTAGATTTGCATATTCTTGTATTTTTAACTTCTTTAGCTTTTGTATATTTTGCTAGTTTTGAATTACAAACAATAGGAATTGTTATTGCAATTTATTTTGCTTTAAGTTTTTTAATTAATTATTTAATTGGTTGATTTATCTTGTTCATTTTCAATAATTTTGATTTAAATATTAATTACAATTTTTATACAACAAAATATTCATATAAATCAAATATCAAAAACTATGAATATGTAAGTCAATTTGCATTAAGTGTAGATCCTGAAGGACATTATGATTTAAGTGCTTTTGATGCAATTTTATCAAATAAGAGTAAATTAAGTATTTATTTAAAACCAACAAAAAAAGTTAATTGATTTTTAAGAATTAGTTTCATATTAGCTTTAGTATTTATGCTTACTTTTGCAATTGTTGCAATAATTATTTACTTTAAGATTGGATATTATGTTTATCCTGACTTAAAAAATCATTTGACACATAATATTAGTGCTAATTTCTTATTTAATCAAATCTTAACAACAATTTTAATTGGTAATGGTTTTAGTTGCATCTATATGTTAATAAGATTTGGTAAATCAATAATTTACTTTATTACTAGTTCAATAAGTGCTTATTTAATGATTAGTTTCTTTTTAATGTGTACTTTTAACAGAAGTATTCAAAATATTGAAGGTGTTGTATTTAGCATTTTTTTAAGTATTTTTATTAATGCTTATATAAATGTTTTAATTAATCATTTATTTAAATTTAAGACTGAAATTACAAAATCTGAAAGTTTAAATATGATGAAAAATGTCATATTTAATAACAAAAACACTTATTTTATCTTTGCTATTATAATGAGCCTTGTTTTAATTATTAACTTGATTTTAAATTCTAGTGACTTATTTGTTTTAGATTTCTTATTGTTTGTACCTTTTATTACAGTTTGATTTAGCAGTTTCATTTTTAGCATTTATTTAAGATTTATATATGTTTTAATCAAGAATGAATTCTTTAAGGTTGAATCCAAAGTTCAAAGAAAGAATTATGACACTATAGAAGAACAAATCATTGAAGGAATTAATGAGTTTAGTATTAAACAAAGAGAAAGTTTTATTTATGAATAAAAATATAAACATCCTGTTTAAAGGATGTTTTATTTTTTAGATATAAATTCAATTTTAATATAATTATATAAAAGTTTTAAGTTATGAATAGTTTAATGATTAAATATGGAGAATTAGTATTAAAAAAAGGTAATCGTAGTAATTTTGTACAATTGCTTTATTTAAATATTAAAAAAGCTTTAAGTGAATTTGATAATTTAAAATATGAAAAGAAATTTGATTATTTATTAATTAATAATATTAATGAAAAAGAATTAAATCAAATCTTAAATATTTTAAAATTTCTTCCTGGAATTAACAAAATCTATCAAGTAAATTTGCTAAAAAAAGAAGCTGATTTAACCAATTTAATAAATTATATTAATGATAATTTAATTACTAGTTTTCATCATACTTTTAGAGTAACAATAAAAAGAAAAGATAAGTCATATATTTTATCAAGCATGGAATTTGCTAAAAAAGTTGCATCAGCAATTTTATTAATTAATAAAAATCTAAAAGTAGATTTAGTTCATTATGATTTGGATGTATATATTGAAATTCATCAAGATTACTTTTTTGTTTTAAGTAATGAAGTTATTGGAATTGGCGGATTTCCTGTAAGTAAAGAAAATCAAACTTTAGTCTTAATTTCTGGTGGTATTGATAGTCCTGTTGCAGCAAATTTGATGTTAAAAAAAGGTTTTCATGTTGATTTTATAACTTTTATTTCTCCTCCTTATACATCAATTGAAGCAAAAAATAAAACAATTAAGTTAGCAAGAAAAATTACTATGAATGGGAAATTATGTAAGAGTAGATTGTTTATTATTAATTACAGTAATATTCAAAATGAAATTAGTCATTTAGACCTAATTTCTTACAGAATCAATTTAATGCGTCGTTCTTTTTTTAGAATTAGTGAACATTTAGTGAAATATTTAAGATACAAATCAATTACAACTGGTGAAAGTTTAGGACAAGTTGCATCTCAAACTTTAAATAGCATGTACAGTATTAGTGAAGTTTTACATGATACTTTAGTTTTTAGACCATTATTAACTTACGATAAAAATGAGATTATTAATTTGGCAAAATATTATGATACTTATGAAACTTCAATTCTTCCTTATTTAGATTCATGCAGCATTTTTGCACCAAATAATCCAGTTACTAAACCTAATGTAATAACTGCAAAAGAATTAGAAGATAAATTACCTTTATTATTAGCTTTAGAAGATGAAGCAGTAAAAAAACAAAACATGGAGATTATTAAATTATGAGAACAAGAAACTTTATCAAATTAAATCGTTTTATTGATAATTTAATTACACAAATCATTCAAAACAAAAAGATTGCTTTATTTGTACATGAAGATCCTGATTTTGATGCTTTAGGTAGTGCTTTTGGTTTAAGAGATGTTATTAAAAGAAACTTTAAGGATAAAGAAGTACATGTTATTAATATGCAAAAAGCAATTGATGATGATTTAACTTCTGATTTATATCCTGCTACAGAAGAACTATATTTTGATCCACAAGAATTTTGTAAAGATGCTGTTTGTATTAGTGTTGATACGCCATGTTTAAGTAGAGTTTTAGGTAAACAATATTTTAAGTTAGCAAAAGTTAGTTTTAGAATTGATCATCATGAATATTTAGAAAATTTTACTGATTATGAATATGTTGATAAGGATGCTAGTAGTGCATGTGAACTAGTAACTTTTTTAATTATGAAGGCAAATTTAATTATGCCTTCAAGTAGTGCAACATATTTGTATGCAGGATTGTTAACTGATACTAATCGATTTATGTTTGATTGTGTAAATGATAATACTTATTTAGCAGCAATTATTTTATATAAAGCAAAAGCAGATAGACAAAAAGTTCACAAAACTCTATATACAAGAACATTCAATCAAATTAAATATGAAAATTATTTATTTAATCTAGCAAAATTTAAAGATCATGTAGCAAGTTTATTTATTCCTAGAGATAGTAATAAACAATTTGACATTATTAATCCTAAGGGTTTTGTTTATGTGATTGCTAATATTAAAGATTATCCTGTTTGAGTTTGTGGTAGATGAAATGAAAATAAGCAAACTTACAGTTGTAGTGTAAGAAGTTTAAAAATGCCAATTTTTGATATTGCTAAAAAATATCAAGGTGGAGGACACATGCTTGCTAGTGGATGTATTGTAAAAGATGAAAATGAATTCAATGAATTAGTGCAAGATTTAATTGAAGGATATAAAGAATATTCTAAAAAAGAAGAAAATGAAAACTAATTATGTTAATTTAAATACTAAAACTAGTTATAGTTTTTTAGATTCATTAATTAAGATTAATGATTTAATTACTTTTAGTTTAAATAATAATTTAACTTATGCATCAATTATGGATGAAAATGTTTTATATGGTGCAATTGAATTTTATTTATCATGTAAAAAAAATAATCTAAAGCCAATTATTGGATTTGAACTAAATAATGCAAATTACCATTGCTTATTAATTGCATTAAATTATGATGGATATTTAAATTTAGTTAAGATTTGTTCATTTAATCAATTAAACAAAAGTTTTAAAATTGAAGAGTATTTAAAAAATGTTGCAGTAATTGATTTTTATAATAATATCAATCAAATTCATGATCATTTTTATAGCATCAATGAACAAGAGAAAAATTATATTGCATGTCAAACTAGTAAATATCTAAATAAAAATGATTATGCTGATTATTTATTATTAAATGCTATTAAAGAAAACAAAACGATTGAAGAAGATGAAAACTTAAAAACAGTTTTATTAAGCAATCATGAAATTCTTGGAGAGCAATACTTATTAAATGAAACTGAAGCACTAAAAAAGTTTAATAAAACTGGATTAAAAAATTTAAATAATTTATTAAATAAAATTGATCTAGAAATTAAATTTCATGAAAATCATTTATTAAAATTTCCTTTACCAACACCATATAAAACATCAAAAAGTTATTTACAAGACTTATCCATTAATGGATTAAAAGAAAAATTTCATACAACTTTATTTGATAAAACTTATATAAATAGATTAAAAGAAGAATTAAAAATCATTAATCAATTAGGATTTAATGATTATTTTTTAATTGTTCATGAATATGTAAATTTTGCTAAAAAAAACAATATTTTAATTGGTCCAGGTCGTGGAAGTGCTGTTGGTTCTTTAGTTGCTTATGCATTAAATATTACTGATATTGATCCAATTAAATTTGATTTAATTTTTGAAAGATTTTTAAATCCTGCAAGAACCTCAATGCCTGATATTGATATTGATATAGCAGATGTTAAAAGACAAATTGTCATTGATCATATTTTTGATTTTTATAATGTAAATAATATGAATAAGGTTTCATATTTAATTACCTTTCAAACTATTAAATTAAGAACTGCAATTAGAGATTGTGGTCGAGTTTTAAAATATGATTTGAGTTTAATTGACAAATTAAGTAAATCAATTAACTTAATTTATGATGAAAATAATCCAGAAGAAGAAATAAAAAAATCAATTTCAATACAAAATTATGAAAAATATAAATTGTTATTTGATTATGTTTTAAAAATTACTGGATTATATAGACAATATTCTATGCATGCTGCAGGAATAGTTTTAAGTGATGTGAATTTATATGATATTATTCCAATTCAATATGGTAATAATGATTTAGTTTTAAGTCAATATCCTATGGAGTATTTAGAATCTTTAGGATTATTGAAAATGGATTTGTTAGGTTTAAGTAATTTAACATTATTACAAAATATTTTAGATTTAATTAAATTACAAGAAAATGAAGTAATTGATTTAAATAATATTAATCTAAATGATGAGCATGTTTATAATGCATTAAGTAATGGTGATACATTTGGAATTTTTCAGTTTGAATCACCAGGAATGACAAAATTATTGATGCGAGTTTTACCAACAAATTTAGAAGATTTAAGTATGACTAGTGCCATGTATAGACCAGGTCCACAATCTCAAATTAATGATTGAATCAAGTACAGAAAAGATCCACAAAGTATTCAATATATTATTAGTGAATTAGAACCAATTTTAAACAAAACAAGTGGATTGTTAGTTTATCAAGAACAAGTCATGCAAATTGCTGTACAAATTGCTAATTTTAGTTTAAGTGATGCTGATTTATTAAGAAGAGCAATTAGTAAAAAACATGCAGATGAATTAATGCAATTAAAACAAAAATTTATTGATCAAAGTCTAAAAAATAAGATTTCATTAGAAAATGCAAATAAGATTTATGATTATATTTTTGAATTTGCAAGTTATGGTTTTAATCATTCACATGCTTTAGCTTATGCTTTATTGTCATATCAGATTGCTTATTTGAAATATCATTATCCATTACAATTTTTACAAAGTTATTTAATGTTTAAATCTTTTAAGGATAATCAAGAACAAATTATTGATTTTGCAAGAAGAATGAAGATTATTTTATTAGCTCCAGATATTTTAAATTCTTCTTATTCTTTTAAACTAAATCATAAAAAAAATGAGATTTATTTTGGTTTTGAAATTATCAAAGGAATTGGCAATAGTAGTAAGGATAAATTAGATATTTTAACAAAAATTGCTAATTTAAATTTGCATAATATTAAATTATGTTTAATAAAAAGTATGCAGGTTGTATCTAAAAAAGTCCTGGAATCTTTAATATTAAGTGGATGTTATGATTCATTAAATAAAGATCGAAATTATTTATTAAAAATTATTAATGTTATTGATGATTTTAATAAAGTTTTAAAAAATTATGATAATGAAAATGAATTATTAGATTTAATTGATGCAAAATTACAAATTAGTGATTTTAAGGTTTTATCTGATACTTCATTATTAAAAGAAGAAATTAGTTTATTAGGATTTAGTAAACAAATCTTATTACATGATACTAATACTAATGAAAATAAGCAAATTAAAAAAATATTATTAGAAGAAAATGTTACTACAGAATTAAAACATGTTTTGTTAATTAGTTTTGAAAGAAAAACAAACAAGAATGCTAAAAATTATGGAATTTGTAATTTTACATATAATAATCAATTTTTAAAAGCTATGATTTCACC
>JAFNRE010000041.1:0-8554 GCA_017385735.1 Mycoplasmataceae bacterium | reverse complement strand
CTTCTTGTGAACTTGGTCACGCATTTAAGTTTGTAGCTTGTTTAAATCCAGTAATTTTAAAAATCTTATTAAATTGAGTATTTGTTAATTGTATATTTTGATTACTAAATGTAATAGTAATATCTAATTCTTGGTTTGATATTATTCCTACTTGTGCAGAATTTGGAAATATTAAATTGATTTCACTAATAATATAAGATACACTATATCCAATATGATTAATCACAAAATATTTTTGTGAATTAATTTCATTATTTGTTTGTTTATTTACATAAGTAGTTAAAGCATTAAATAATCATGTTGTAACATATGATTTTAAATTTGCAAGATTATTGGTTTGTAATGATTGAGCAGCAGTTAAATCTCAAGTTGAAGGTAAACTAATTGTTCCATTTGTTAATACAGAATTTGATAAATTATTTGAGATATTTTCATTATTTGTTTGAATATCAGTTTGATCTGGCTTTAAAAAATTAATGACTTTATAAGTACTGTAAGTTTCAGTTTTAATTTGTGATGTAACATTATTTAATCCATTAAAAACTAAACTTATACCATTTAAATATCCTTCATTATATGCTTCATCTATAACAAAATCATGGTTTAAATTTACAGTTAAATTTTGCATTATTTCACTCATTGAATAAGTAATGTTATTTACATTAAGTTGATATTGTTCAATATTTTGGTTATTAATATCATTTTCAATTAAATGAACTTCTATAGCATTTTTAATTGCATTTATTAGAATTTGTTCATTTGAAGTTGAACTTAATGATTGTTGAACAGTATAGTTATATTTAATTAATTCAATTGGATTATTAATTATTAAAGCTAATTTATTTGCTACATCTTCAACTTGATTTTGGTTTGCATTTGTATTTTTGTTTGGAGTATTAAAACCAATAACACTATAAGAATTAGCATTATTTGGTTTGATTGATATTTCATGATAAGTTAAATTAACATTAGAAATTTCTCCATTTAAATAATTTGTATATGAAACTGTTTTTGGTAATGCAATATTCAAATTATTTAGTAAAGTTTGTGTTAAATAAATATGATTATTAATATTAACAGTATTGCCTAATTGATTTATTATTGCTAATTTAATTTTATTAATAATACTTTGTTCATTATTTGCTAATAATGCTTCATTAGCAGTTAAAGCTGTATTAATTTGAATTGGATTTTTAATTAATGTTCCTAAAAAACTTGCAATTTCTTTATTTGATACATCATTGGAGTTGTCAGAAGTTTGATTACTAAATTGTGTAATTACAGTAACAGTTCCAGCAATGATTGCAAAAGTACAAATCGAAGTAGGAATAAGTAATCATCTTTTTATTTTATTATTTTTCATAATTATACTTCTTGTGAAATAAATGACAAATGTGAATTATAAAAATCAATTTCTTTAATTTATTAATATCACTAAATTAAGTTTTATATTAATAAACTCTTCATATATTTATTGATTATAATTAAATAAAAATATGTTTTAAATTACAAGGAAACTTATTTATGCTAGAAAAAAAAGAAGAAACTGCAAATAAAACTAATCATTTAGATAAAGAACAATCAGTTTTATTATTGCATAATGCTATATGAAAAATTGCTAATGATTTAAGAGGAAGCATTGATGGTTGAGACTTTAAGGTTTATGTATTAGTGCCAATGTTTTATAGATATTTATCAGAACATTTATTAAAAAGTACTTATGAACACAGCATTAAAGATTATTCAGAATGAAGTGATGAAAGAGCTTTAAAAATCAAGAATATGATTGTTGATGAATTAGGTTTTTTTATTGCTCCTAGTGAATTATTCAATAACGTTTTGCTAACTGCTAAAAAAGAAAAAGAAGGAAATAAACAAAGTAATTTAAATATCTTATTACATGATATTTTTGAACATATACAAAGTAGTGCAAATAATCATGATTCTAAAAAGAATTTTGAAGGATTATTTAGTGATTTTGATACTTCAAATAAAAAATTAGGTGATGATTTAAAACAAATCAATAATAGATTACTAAAACTATTAGAAGGAATATCACAAATGCCATTGGGAGATTATACAACTAGTTCTCATGATGCTTTTGGTGATGCTTATGAATATTTAATTAGTATGTATGCTTCAAATGCTGGAAAAAGTGGAGGAGAATATTTTACTCCACAAGAAGTTAGTAAATTATTAATGAAACTTGCAATGCTAGAACATGAATCTACATCTAATTTAAGTATTTATGATCCAGCATGTGGAAGTGGTTCATTATTACTACAAGCAAAAAGATTTGTTAAAGATAAAGAAAAAATTAGTAAATATTGTGGACAAGAAATTAATTTAACAACATATAACTTAGCAAGAATGAACATGTTTTTAAATGGTGTATCATACAATAATTTTGAAATTGCTAAAGGTGATACTTTAATTGATGATAAATTTAAAAACAAAGAATTTGATATAGTTGTTTCAAATCCACCTTATTCAATCAAGTGAGAAGGTAAGAATGATCCAACACTAGCTAATGATGAAAGATATAAAAATGCAGGTGTATTAGCACCAGCAAGTAAAGCTGATTATGCTTTTGTTTTAACTTGTTTATATCATTTAAATAATACTGGAACAGCATCAATTGTTTGCTTTCCAGGAATTTTTACAAGAAGTGGTGCAGAATTAGAAATCAGAAAATATTTAGTAAAAAATAATTTTATAGATGCAGTTATTCAACTTCCAAGTAATTTATTTTTTGGTACATCCATTCCTACTTGTATTATTGTTTTAAAAAAGAATAAAAAAGATAACAATATTTTATTTATTGATGCTAAAGATGAATTTGTAAAAGCAACAAATAAGAATAAATTAACTGATGATAATATTAATAAAATTTATGAAACTTATAAAGACAGAAAAGATGTAAATAAATTTAGTAAATTAGTATCAGTTAATGATATAGAAGCAAATAATTTTAATTTAGCAGTTAATGCATATGTTGATACAAGCGTTGAAAAAGAAGTTATTGATATTGATAAATTAGAAAATCAAATTGATGAAACAGTTAACAAGATTGATGATCTTAGATTAAAGATAAAGAACATTACTAAGGAAATTAGATAATAATGAAATCTACTTACACTAAATTATCTGAAGATAACTTTAATGTATATGCATTTGATGAAAAAGAAGATTTTAATACTGTTTTATTAAATAAACCACAATTTTTAAATTAT
The DNA here is from genome assembly GCA_017385735.1 of Mycoplasmataceae bacterium. GTDB lineage: Bacteria > Bacillota_I > Bacilli_A > Mycoplasmatales > Mycoplasmoidaceae > RGIG1987. Next base: position 5,321 of record JAFNRE010000041.1, on the reverse strand, counting down.
TCAACTTCTCATGATAATGAATCTGATTTAGAAAATGATTTTATTAAGAAACTAGAAAGTTTAGGATATGAATATTTAAAAATTCATGAAACTAATTCTAATAATAATGATAATAATTCAAAAACATCAGACTTATTTTTCTTATTAAATAATAATAATAATCAAAAAAAATCAGATTCATCTTTCTTATTATTAAATTTAAAGAAACAACTAGAAAAATTAAATAATGTTTCATTTAATGATAATGAATGAAAAAGAATAGTTAAAGAAAAATTATGTAATGATAATGATGATTTTGTTAATAAAACTCAACTAATTCAATCAGATGCAAGATTTATTTTTGAATTTGATGATAAAAGTCAAAGAAATATTAAATTAATTGATAAAGAAAACTATCATAACAATCATTTACAAGTTATTCATCAATATACACCTAAAGATTCTAAATACAAGAATCGTTATGATGTTACTATTTTAATTAATGGTTTGCCAATAGTTCATATTGAATTAAAAACTTATAAAACTTCAATACAACAAGCATTTAATCAAATTAATAGATATCAATATGAATCTTTTAATGATGATTATAAATTGTTTCAATATGTACAAATATTCATTATTTCTAATGAAGCTGAAACAAAATATTTTTCAAACACAACTTTTGATTATGCATTAAAAAATAATTCAGCAGATCAATTAACTTCTAATGATTTTAAGTCAAATAGCTCTTTTGCTTTTACTAATTTTTGAGCAGATCAAAAAAATGAAAAGATCAAAAATCTATTTGCTTTTACAGATTGTTTTTTAAATAAAAGAACTTTACAAAACATATTGTTTAAATATTGTGTTTTTACTGCAAGTAATGAATTAAAAGTAATGCGTCCTTATCAAATTGCAGCATGTGAAAGAATTTTAGAAAGAATCAATGTAATTTATAAAAATTACAAAGATTATGAATCTTTAAAATTACCCATTGATCCACAAACAAATTCTTCTATTAAACCAGGGGGATATATTTGACATGCTACTGGAAGTGGTAAAACTTTAACTTCATTTAAAACTGCAGTATTAGCAAGTCAATTTGTTTATATTGATAAAGTTATTTTTGTAGTAGATAGAAAAGATTTAGATTACCAAACTTTAAATGAATATAAAAAGTATGGAGCTAATTTAATTAGTGATCATAACAAGAATGAAACATCAAGTGCAATTAATATTCAAGCAACTAAAAGTTCATCAAAATTATTACAGTTATTAAAGCAAAATAATAGCGATCAAAAAATCATTATTACAACAATTCAAAAATTATCTAGAGTTTTAAAACAAAATAAAGATGATAAGTTAAATGATGAAGATAAAAAACAATTAAACGAAAATTTAAAGAAAAGATATGTTTTTATCTTTGATGAATGTCATAGAACAACTTTTGGAAGAATGTTTAGCGAAATTCAAAAAAACTTCAAATATTTTTATTTGTTTGGTTTTACTGGTACACCTATTTTTAATGAAAATAAAAAAGAAAATAATAATGCTTTAAATGACGCACAAACTACACAAGAATTATTTGGTAAATGTTTACACTCTTATACTATTTATCATGCTTTATTAGATCAAAAAGTTTTACAGTTTCATGTTGAATGATGTAAAACTTTTGAATTATCTAATGAACAAGAAGATATCAAAAAATACAATGAATTAATTCATGCTGATCAAAGAATTAAGAATAACTGTGAATTTATTTTAAAAAACTATAATAGATTAGTTAAAGCATATCATGCTTCAAATAATAACAATAAAGTACAAAAATTTAATGCAATTTTAGCAACTAAAGATATTAAATTAGCAAAGCAATATTACGATAACTTAAAAGAATTTATCGATAAAAATTTATATGAAGATTCAACTTTAAAAAAGATTGCTGTTATTTATAGTTATGAATCAAACCCTGATCAAGAAGCAATTCAAAAAAATTTTAATGTTAATGATCTAGAAGAAAATGATAAGTATTTTTTAGATAATGCAATCAAAGATTATAATAGCCAATTTAATACTAATTTTTCAATAAATAATTTTGATCTTTATTATAAAGATGTTTCAAAAAGATTAAAAGATCAAGAATTAGATTTATTAATTGTAGTAAATATGTTTTTAACTGGATTTGATTCACCTAGTTTAAATACGATTTTTATTGATAAAAAATTAAGATTTCATGAATTAATTCAAACTTATAGTAGAACTAATAGAATTTTAGATAGTATCAAAGATTGTGGAAATATTATTAATTTTCAAATGTTTCAAGAAGAGCAAAAAGAAGCTTTTAGTTTATATTCAGATAAAAATGACATTGTTGATTTTATCCAAACAAGACATTACAAAGACTATTTATATGGATATGATGATAATGATGGTCATCACAAAGGACTTAGTGAAGTTGTTTGTATTATTAATGAATTATATCCAGAGCCAAGCAAAATCAGTGAATTGCCACTTAAAGATAAAAAAGAATATGTTAATTTAGTAACTGAATATTTAAAACTTACTAATAAATTAGCAAGTTTTACTGAACTTGATGAAAAAACATTTAATGAATTCTTATTGAAAAATGAGAATGAATATAAAGGTGTATATAACAATATTAAAGCAGATTTTAAAAAGAAATATGAAGAAACTGGAGATAATAGTATTTATAATGGTGTAACTTTTGACACTAAGATTATTAAAAATACGATTATTGATGAAACTTATATTGCTAATTTAATTAAAGATTATTTTGATTCTAATAAAAAATTATCAATTAAAGAAATTCTTTTAAAAATCTCAGCAAGTGAAGAATATCAAAATAAACAAGAAGCTTTTAAAGAATTTTTAGAATCTTTTGATTTTAATGAGTCTAATGATGTTTTATCAGTATCAGAAATTCTTCAAAAATTAAATAATTTTAAAACAAGTTATGCAATAAAAAAACTAAAAGAAATTATTCAATCAGATAATTTAAAAGAAAAATCAGTAATAAGTTTATTTAATAAATGATATAAAGAACAAAATATTGTTTTTTCTGGAAAAGATTATAGTGACTTGCAAAAAATATCTGATTGGAATGTTGTAGATGATAGCAATAATGAATATGATAATAATAAAAGAAAAATTAAAAATGATTTAATAGATTTTTATATTGCTTATTGAGATTGAATTAAATCCTTTTTATTAAAAGAAAACAACATTAGTGATTTTTAATTGTTTGGATATAAATGGATCATAATCCTTTCTTGTTTAAAGTTATTTTTGTCCAAATTGAATCTTCACGTTTAGATTAACTAAAATTTCAAATAAAAAATATTCTTTATTTTCATTAAATGCAGAAGATGAAGAAAATATGATTTTTAATAAACTAATTGAAATATATGAAAAATATAAAGATTTTGAAATATTTATGAACTAAATAATAATTTTATTAAGAAAAACTTTAATTCTATATAATAATATCTTATGCTTGAAGCATAAGAGGAAAGGTAAATTAATGGCTACAAAAAATAAAGAAATATTTACTAATAATAATGGCGGACCTGTTGTTGATGATGATAATTCAAAAACAGCATCAAAATTAGGTCCAACATTAATAGAAGATTATCAATTAATTGAAAAATTAGCTCACTTTGATCGTGAAAGAGTTCCTGAAAGAGTTGTACATGCTGTTGGTGCTGGTGCTTATGGTGTATTTAAAGCAACTAATAAGGATATTAAAAAATACACAACTGCAAAAGTTTTTACTGATTTAAATAAAGAAACTGAAGTTTTTGTTAGATTTAGTACAGTTGCTGGAAGCAAAGGTGCAAGTGACCAAGTAAGAGACCCAAGAGGATTTGCAGTTAGATTTTATACAACTGAAGGTAATTATGATATTGTAGGAAATAATACTCCTGTATTCTTCATAAGAGACGCAAAGAAATTCCCTGATTTCATTCATACTCAAAAACCAGATCCTAGAAACAACATGCCAAATCCAGATGCACAATGAGATTTTTGAGGATTATGTCCTGAATCATTACATCAAGTATTCATTTTATTTAGCAATAGAGGAACACCATATGGATTTAGACATATGAATGGATATGGTACACATACTTTTACTTGAATTAATGACAAGAAAGAAAGAGTATTTGTTAAATATCATTTCAAAACTCAACAAGGTATTAAGAATTTAACTAGACAAGAAGTTGTTGAAATTCCAGGAAAGAATCCTTTATTTGCTACTCAAGATTTACATGATGCAATTGAAAAGAAAGATTTCCCAAAATGAAAACTTTATGTTCAAATTATGACTGAAGAACAAGCAAGAAACTATTCAATCAATATTTTTGATGATACTAAAGTTTGACCACACAAGGATTTCCCACTAATTGAAGTTGGTGAAATGACTTTAAATAGAAATCCAAGAAACTATTTTGCAGAAGTTGAACAAGCAGGATTTTCTCCATCAAATATTGTTCCAGGAATTGGATTTAGTAATGACAAGATGTTATTAGGAAGATTATTCTCATATCCTGATACTCAAAGATACAGAATTGGTACAAATTACATGCAACTTGATGTAAATAAACCACATGCAACAAAAGTATTTAATTACATGGCTGATGGACATATGGCTACAAATGAACACATCAATCAAATTAATTACCAACCAAATTCATATGATAATTACAAATTCTTAGAACATGATGATATTAGTGCTGAAATTGAAAACAAATTCCAACCAGGATATTATGATCAAGACACTGATTATTATTCACAACCAAGAGCATTAGTTGATTTATTAAGAAAACAAGGTGGAACAGAATATGCAGATTTTGTTTATCACATTGCGAATAGTTTAAAATTAGCAAAAAAACCTTCAATTGATAGAATGTTAAAACACTTTGAAAAGATCTGCCCAGTATTTACAAAAGATGTTATAAAAGAAATGGAAGCAAAATAATCTTTACTTTTTAGTTTTAAATACAAAAAAATAATAGCTAAATAACTATTATTTTTTTATTTTATCTATAAAATAAAATACCTTTTTAAAATTAATTATTTTACAAAATTTGTAAAATTTTATTTTTTCGTTTTATGATATTTATATGTTTAAGAAATTAGATTTATTAAATATAAAAATTAGTGAATTAGCACAATATCTAAATATTTCAAGACCTACTTTATATAAGTTTATTGAACTTTATGAAAGTAATAAAAACTTATTAAGAAAGAAATATCTTGAATTATTTGATTACATTAATAACAATTTATATTTAACAAAAATTGATGTTATTAAGTACATCATTGAG
>JAFNRE010000040.1:0-5156 GCA_017385735.1 Mycoplasmataceae bacterium | reverse complement strand
GATTGAGATAAAAAACATTCAATCAAATTTATTTCATTGTTTAAAAAGGAAAAGAAATAATGCATGGTTTTGAAGATACATTTAGTTATAAATTAATATATGTGTTTGCTATAAATGATGATAAACATAAGGGGCTTTTAAAGATTGGTGATACTAGTATTCATACAAATTCACCAATTAATCAATTACATCCATCATGTAAAGAGTTAAATGAAGCAGCAAGAAAAAGAATCAATTCTTATACACAAACTGCATCTATTGATTATGAATTGTTATATACTGAACTTGCAATTAAAAATGTTAAAAAAGAAAATAACAAAATAACAGCTCAAGCTTTTAGAGATTATGATGTTCATAATGTCTTAATGCGTTCTAAGATAAATAAACCTGACTTTAAAATTCCAAACCAAGGTAATGAATGATTTAAAACTGATTTAGAAACAGTAAAAAAAGCAATTAATGCAGTTAAAGAAAATAAAAATTGTCTTGATCCAACAGATATAAGTAAAGATAATTCATCTATTATTTTTCGACCTGAACAAGAAAAAGCTATAGAAGAAACAATAAGACAGTTTAGAAAAGGTGATAGAATGCTTTGAAATGCAAAAATGCGTTTTGGTAAAACCTTAACAGCATTAGAATTAGCAAAACGAATGCAATTTCATAAAACCTTAATATTAACACATAAACCAGTTGTTAATGATTCTTGATTTAATGATTTTAATAAGATCTTTAAGGAAACAAATTTTAAATATGGTTCAAAAACTGAAGGTGAAACAATAGAAAATCTTGTTGATATCAGCAATCCATTCATCTATTTTGCTTCACTGCAAGATATACGTGGTTCACAAACAGTTGGTGGAAAATTTGATAAAAATGATTTGATATTTGCAGTAGATTGGGATTTTATTATTATTGATGAAGCTCATGAAGGTACGCAAACTGAACTTGGTCAAAGAGTTATTGAGACAATAAAAAATAGTGAAAAAAAGGATGTAAAATTACTTGAATTATCAGGTACTCCATTTAACTTAATATCAGATTTTAAAGATGATGAAATTTATACTTGAGATTATGTAATGGAACAAAAAGCTAAAAAAGATTGACCACTTACACATTTTGGTGATTCAAATCCTTATGAAGAATTACCAACTCTTCAAATTTTTACATATGATATCAAAAAACATTATCCTATAAAAGAATATATTGATGATGATTCTGCATTTAACTTCAAAGAATTTTTTAGAACATGAACAGGTGATACTCAAAAAGATTATAAAGTAATGCCATTAGATGCAAAAAAAGGAGATTTTGTTCACAAAGAAGATGTTTTTGCTTTTTTAAACCTTTTAACAAAAAAAGATGAAGAGACAAACTATCCTTTTTCTAAAGAAGAATATCGCAACTATTATAGACACACACTATGAATAGTACCAGGTGTAAAAGAAGCTAAAGCTTTGAGCGAAATGTTAAAACAACATGATTGCTTTAAGAATTTTAATATTGTAAATGTTGCTGGTGATGGTGATGAAGATGCTGAATATAAAAATGATTTAAGTGGCGTTAGAAGTGCAATAAGTGATGAACAAGATAAAACTTATTCAATTACTATTTCTTGTGGTAGATTAACAACTGGTGTGACTGTTCCAGAATGAACAGCAGTATTTTATCTTGCAGGTTCATTTAACACTTCTGCATCTAATTATCTTCAAACTATATTTCGAGTTCAAAGTCCAGCAAATATTAATGGAAAAATCAAAGAAAAATGTGCAGTTTTTGATTTTGCTCCAGATCGAACTTTAAAGATGGTATGTGAAACTTGTGATTTTTCTGCAAATGCTAAAAAATCAAATGATAAGAAAATTATTGGTGAATTTTTAAATTTTTGTCCTATTATAGCAGTTAATGGTTCTAGCATGCAACCATATACTCCTGATAAGTTACTGCAAGAACTTAAAAAAGTTTATACAGATAAGGTTGTTAAAAATGGATTTGATGATATTCATCTTTATAATGAGAAAAATCTATTAAAACTTAATGGGATCGAATTAAGTGATTTTGAAAAATTAAAACAAATTCTAAAAGCAACTAATCAATCTAAGAAAAATAATGATATTGAATTAAATAATCAGGGTTTTACTAATGAAGAATATGAAAAAGTAGAAAGTATTGCAAATAAACCTAAAAAAGAACTCACACTAGAAGAACAAGCATTATTAGAAAAACATAAACAGCAAAAAGAAAATGCCAAAAAAGCAATATCAATTTTAAGAGCAATATCTATCCGGATTCCATTATTGATTTATGGTGCTGATATTAATGATAGTGATGAAAAAATAACAGTTAATAATTTTGTTGACAAAATAGATGATGAGTCTTGGAAAGAATTTATGCCTTCTGGTGTTGACAAAGAACTGTATAAGAAATTTACAAAATATTATGATGAAGATGTATTTGTTGCTGCAGGTGATCAAATAAGAAAGATGACAAAATCAGCAGATAATTTTTCACCAACTGAAAGAGTTATGAAGATAGCAAGCATTTTTGCTAGATTTAAAAATCCTGATAGAGAAACTGTTTTGACTCCATGAAATGTTATTAATATGCATTTAGGAACTACTTTAGGTGGCTATAATTTTTATGATAAAAATTATGAAAATAAATTAGATGAACCTAGATTTATTGATCTAAAACCAACTAAAGAAACATTAACTAAAACAGATGCAAAGATCTTAGATATTAATTCAAAAACTGGTTTGTATTCTTTATATGCAGCATATAGCATATATATGACGAAACTAAATAAAATACCAAAAGATGAACAAACAGTTGAAAAACAAAATGAATTGTGAGATGAAACAGTAAAAAACAATATCTATGCTATTTGTAAAACAGATATGGCTAAATATATAACTAAAAGAACCTTAACAGGATATAGAAATTTGAAAATTAATGCACATGCTTTTAAAGATTTAATTTCTCAACTTAAAAACAAAGACATGAAATTTAAAGAAAAAGTTTTAAAGGCAAACTTTTGAAAAAAAGAGGGAGAAGATATGAAATTTGATGCTATTGTTGGAAATCCACCATATCAAAATGGAAATCAACAAATTTATGTATATTTTTATTTAACATCCATAGAATTAACAAACAATTATGTTACCTTAATCTTTCCTTCTTCATGGCAACAACCAAAAACAGCAAATGGTTTAGATAAATTAAATACACAAGAAATAAAACAAGATAAGCAAATTGTATTTATTGATAATAGACAAAATATCTTTCAAGGAATAACAGGAGCTGAATGAGTAAATATTATTTTGTGAAAAAAAGGATATGATAATAAATTAGATGGATTGCAAAATATATATACTAATGGTTCTTATTTAGAACATAAAAAACTCATTTGAGATCAAAATGAAGTAGATAAACCTATTGAATTAAAAAATGCTTTTAATTTAGTTAAAGAAAAAGGTAATTTTACACCAATACAAGAAATTACATCTTCTCGTAACCCATATGGTTTAACTTTTAAAAAAGAAGAATTGATAACATTCATGAGAGAGAGAGAGAGAGAGCATGATAGCGACTTCACTATATATGCACAAAAAGGAATTAAATGATATGAAAGAAATACATTTAATTTAACAAAAAAGAGTAATAGGATTAATAAATATAAGATTTTTGTAGCAAAAGCATGAGGAAATATGGGTGAGAATTATTTAGGTGGAGCATATTCTGATATTATAATTGCTTCTCCAAATGACATTTGCACAGAAACATACCTAGAATCAGGTTGTTTTAATGATTATTCAACAGCTAAAAAACATGCTAAATATTTAATGACTCGATTTTTTAGAGCATTATATTATTTGAATAAATTTTCACAAAACAGTACTAGAGCATGAGGAGCAATTCCAATTCAAGATTACAGTGAATCTTGATGAGATAAATCAATAAAAGAAATTGATGATTCATTAATGGAAAAATATAATATTCCAGAAGATATAAAAAATTATATTTATAAAAATATCCAACCAAAAGATGAATCTAATATTATAAATTTTAAATAGTTTTTAACATTTCTATATTTTTTAGATAGAAATGAGAATTTAGATTAAACAAAATAATGTTGAAGATAAATATTATTAAATTAAACATCTTAGACAATATTATTGGAACACTAGTAAAATTAAGTTGTGCAGTTATTACTATCATTAATCTTGGTGGTTGAGATTTTTGTGTTGCTGGAATTACAATATTTATACTAGATATTTTTAATACAATAAATGACTAATATAGATAACAAAATTAAAGTTCCTAAAAGATTAAGAGAATTCTTTAATAATGATATTGATTTTAATATTGAAAATTATGTATTAGATAAAGATATAGTAGATATTCCTAAAAAAGGATATTTAATACAAAAAGCAATAAAAATTAGAAAATTAGTTTTTTGCTTATTAGGAGTTTTTGTAGTAACAGGATTTCCATTTATTTTTGGTTATGTACCATTCAAAGCAGTTATATTAATAGAAAATATTAATTCAAATATAGAAATAAATAGCTTAAATATATTAGGTATAAGTTCTTTAATTATATTTATAATTGGATGAATAATATGATTTATTGATGTTTTTATTATTGGTTATTATTATACTGCTCATAAAATAATCGAACCAGTAATACAATACTTTAATAAATTAGTAGAACAACATAAACTAGTAAGTGATTTAAAAAAATATCCTGTAATTTTTAATATGGCATTTTATTATAATAAAATCGGTCAATTTACAATTGATTTCCCAAAAACATATCCTTTATATTCACCTTTTTATGCAATGATTGGACTTGGAATCTTTTTTGATAAGTTGGATGATTATATCAATCCAACTAATAATTAAATGATAGAAGCAAGTTTTAAATAAATTAAATTTGGAAATTATAAATGGACAAAAAGTTATTAATAAGAAAGGAGTTTTTGTTAACTTACATTTTCTTAGTTTAACATTCATTTATCTAGATTTAATTTTCTTAAAATTTCTAAAATGGATTCTTATTGAAAAACAAGCTCATGCAAATGGAGTATAAATATATTCCAAAACATATACATTATCTCTAATTTCTTTGTGTGATAAAAATGTTTTCTTTCTATT
>JAFNRE010000005.1:0-3613 GCA_017385735.1 Mycoplasmataceae bacterium | reverse complement strand
GGACCATAAATTAAAGTATCTTGGTTTAGTGCACTTAACACAGCATATTTTTGATAAATATTTAAAACACTATTAATTTCAAAAATGTTTCCTTGATTTTTTAGAATTTTATCTGCAATTTGTTCAGAAGTAAAAAGTCTTGTATATTCATCATCAAATGAATCAACATCAGATTCAATAATTTTTGCTAAATCTAATTTTAATGCTCCTCCACTTGGTTCAAAAATTCCAAGCAAACAAGTATCATCTAAAATTAAATCAGTATAATCGCTTAATGATTCATCACTTTCTTTTTTAAATTTCTCAATATTTCCATCAATAGAATTTAATTGATATCCTATAATATTTTCAATTTCAGCAATGATGCTTTGCAATGTAAAACTTGTAGATTCTTCATTAGCAAAATCTAAACTTTGTTTGTTTTCTCTTAATCTGTTATATGCTTTTTTAATAACAACTTCTAGTTTTTCATTTCATATAGGATCATGTTCTAATTTATGAATATATAATTGATTATTTTTTTCAATAATTTCAATGCTATATAAAAGAATAGGTGCATTTAATAATTCACCACTTGGTAATTTGCCTTTTAAGAAACCATAAGCCAAATATAAAGGTCAAACTGTTGTATCATCACAATAAATTTTTGCTGTTCTATTTAAATTAATAAATTGAATCTTTTTATTTTGACATAGTTTTAAAATAGATGGAATATATTCTGCACCATATCTAACAAAATCTTCTCTAATTCTTTTGATTTTTACTTCACTTAATTCAATTCCATTTTCAAAAACAATAGATAAATATTCTTCAGCATTTGCTGCTGCTTTTAAACCTTTTTCAATGTTATTTAAATTATCACCGCTTTTAATTAAAATATCATCTGTTTCACCAGCAATAAATGCTTTTAAATCTTCTGGTTCAATAACTTTATAAAGATCATATTGTTTATTTAAAGTTAAATTTGATTTAATGCTACTTTCATTGTTATTGATTTCGATTAAATTCATTAATTTTTCTTTAATAGCTTTTTTCATTAATTAACCTCAAGAATACATTATTGGAAAAATATTAAAATGTTTTTATATAAATAAATATTATATTAATATTATCCAGTAATATTAACTTTTATTGTAATATATATAATTATAATTGTGGAGTGTATAATGGCTGAAAACAAAAAGTATATTTTAACTAAAAAAGGTTTGGATGAATTAAAAGAAGAATTAAACAATTTAATTAATGTTAAAAGACCTGAAATAATTAAACAAATTGCTGAAGCTAGAGCACAAGGTGATTTAAGTGAAAATGCTGATTATGATGCAGCTAAAGCTCAACAAGGTGTTATTGAAACTAGAATTAATGAAATTAATGAAATTATTGAACACTCAGAAATCATTAGTGAAGATAAAACAAAAAAACAAACTCATGAAGATCATGTAAGAGTTGGAAAAGTTGTAAAGGTAATGATTGTTGTAACACAAGAAGAAAGAGAATATTCAATAGTTGGTACAATTGAAGCAGATCCTTTTAATAATATGATTTCTAATGATTCACCAATTGCAAAAGCATTGAATGGGCATAAGGTTGGAGATATTGTTGAGATCCATGGAATTGAACAACCTTATGAAATGAAAATCTTAAATATTAAAGATCGATAAAAAATTATTTAAATAACAATAATTTTATATATAATGTTATGTATTGTTATTTAAAATGGACAGGTAGCGAAGCGGCCAAACGCTGCTGACTGTAAATCAGCCACCTTCTGGTTTCGGCGGTTCGAATCCGTCCCTGTCCACCATTATTGGGGTGTAGCCAAGCGGTAAGGCAAAAGACTTTGACTCTTTCATGCGTTAGTTCGAATCTAACCACCCCAGCCAATGTCCCACTAGCTCAGTGGTAGAGCATTTCACTTTTAATGAAGGGGTCCCGAGTTCGAGTCTCGGGTGGGGCACCATTATGCTCGAGTGGCGGAATAGGTAGACGCACAGGACTTAAAATCCTGCGAGGTAACACTCATGCCGGTTCAAGTCCGGCCTCGAGCACCATTATGCGGGTATAGTTCAATGGTAGAACTACAGCCTTCCAAGTTGCTAATGCGAGTTCGATTCTCGTTACCCGCTCCATATAATAAAAAAAAATAATGCAAAATCTGCATTATTTTTTTTATATAAAATAAGAAAAAACTAAAATCGATAAGCCTTTTCTTTTATTTCACCATTATATTCATCAACAATTTCAGCTAAAGTCTTTTCTTTATATTTAGCAGTTTTTGTTCCATCAATTAAAATTGATCTACTTAGTGTACAACCTAAAAAATCAAATAAACCTTCTAAGTATTTAACAAAATTACTGAATGGATATCAATCAACAGGTGCACCTTGAGTTGCTAAAATTTGTACTTTTAAATTTGTTAATAAACCAATTGATTTTCTAAAACCATCATATTTATATTCAAAAGTCTTTTTTGCTACTGCAATATGATCAATATAATTTTTTAATAATGTTGAAATATTAAAATTATTCATAGGTGTAGCAATAATTAAATGATCAATATCTTTTAACTGATCAATATATTTATCACTTGCATCATAAAATTCTTTACTATTATTATTGTTTAAAACATAATTAGTTATTTCTTCTTCTTTATTTAAATTTAATCATTTAACATTAGCATCAGGATTTTTTTCTGTATAATAATCCAAAAATCTATTTGCTAATGCTGCAGTGTGACTTTTATCTATTGGTGTTGGAGCAGCATATACTACTAGAACTTTACTCACAATATGTTTTCTCCTTTGAACATTAATTTAATAAATTTATACCATTTTTGAGACTATTTTTTAATTTTAAGTTTAATTTTTCAAGCAAATATTTGGTAAGCAATTATTATAAAAATAAAAAATAAAGGGATTAAAATAAACAAATAAATCAAGTTATTTGTAGTTGTATTTAAATTCGTTTTTATTTTAGGAACAATAATTTTCTTATTTTGTTTATTTATTACTACTTTTTTAATAGGAGTATTTTTTATTATTTTTGGTTCTGGTCTTGGTTGAGTTGAAATAACTTTAGGTTTTTTAATGATTGGTTTAGTATTTGAAATCTTATCAACAAAATTACTTTTATTTTCATAAAAATCTAAATTCAATTTATTGCTGTATGAATTAAATGAATAATCAGTAAATTTAATAAAGTTATTGTTAATTAATTGAATGCGGTTATTAAGATTAAATGTGACAGATAAAGTATTCAAATTATTATTTACAAAACATAAATCTGAAATTAAACTATTATTTGCATTCTTAAAAAGATTTAAATAAAACATATTATTAATAATAAATTCATATAATGATTCATTTATATTTAGTAACATATAAATTGAATAAATAAGATCTAAATCAATTAAACAACTGTTAAATTCTTTGGTAATTTTTGATAATGAAACATCATTATTTAATGAAGTATTAAACATCTTTATTTGACTTAGAACATTATTCAATGTGGAATTTTCACTATAAGCAATTTCATTTAAAAATACTTGATTAATATTGTTTAATTGATACAAATAAAAAAAATTAATGTTTTTATTTGTATAAATATTACTAGT
>JAFNRE010000039.1:0-8128 GCA_017385735.1 Mycoplasmataceae bacterium | reverse complement strand
TTGGACAATATTGTTTTATTAGTTTACTAAATTTCGTACTGCATTCCTTATTATCAGGATTACTTAAACATAGAAAGATGTTATCAAGATAATATTGATATTGAATCTTTCTATGTTTAAGTTCAGTGATAAGTTCAGTGAAAGTGTCCAAGATATGAACAATTTCATTTTGGATTTCAATTGGAGGAAGTGGAATCATTCTTTTTGAAAAATCTTGAATCCAATGTCTTTTGTGCTCTAAAGTATTTTCATCAATATTTTGATTTTTCACTCAATAAAAAACATATTTTAAATTACAAATAGATTGATCTTTAGGTAATAAGAATTTAGTTGTAGAAGATTTTACTTTAAAATCAAAATCTACTCATTGTATAGCGCAAGTAAAGTCATCAAATAGAATGATATTATCTTGCTTTGCATTAAAAACATTATCTTTCTCATTTGTATATCCTAAAATAAAACTTTTACCAGCAGTTAAAACAGGAATACCACATGTTGAATCATAATTATCATTCTTTACAATATATTTTGTTGGTTGTAAATAATCTACAATACTTTCTATTTGAACTTCTTTTATACCATTTGGACAATATTTATTAATTAGTTCTTCTATCTTACTCATATAAAACCAACCCTTTTTATTTAAATCTTATTTTTCAGTTAATTCACATTCATTTAAATAAAATAATTTTTCTAATTCTAAAGCAACTCCATCTTCATGATTAGGGACTCTAGTAATATATTTACTTGCTAATTTAGCACTCATATTACCATTTTTCATAGCATAACTATACCCAGCTTTATTTAGCATAGGAACATCATTATTACTATCACCAAAAACAATGCAGTTTTCTAATTTTACTCCATAATAACTACTAAAGAATTTCAATGCAGTTTGTTTACTTGCAAAGATACTTGAAATTGATACTACAATTTCTTTTGTATCTTTTAATTCTCAGCTAATTACACTTAATGTTCCAGCAATATCTCTAATTCTATTTGTAATTTCATCAACGTTTTTATCATCATGTAAAACAAATAATAAAGCATATAAGTCATTATTAACTTCATCAATACTTGCATCATAATTAACATCTACTTGATTAGCTTTGATATCATCTTGTCTAAAACCTAAAAAAGTTAATAATTCTTTGTTTTTGTCAATGTCAATATTTTTAGAGCGATTAATAAACATACATTCTTTAGTAGTTTCAACAATTGCTAATTCAACTTTGTCCATAATTTTTTTAGTATTAAAGATTTCTAATAAGATATCTTTACTAAAACTAAAATGTAAAGGAGCAAAGTTTTTATTACTAGGATTACTAATTAATGATCCATCTAAATTAGACATTAAAGTATTTAAACCTAATTCTTCATAATATTTTTTTGCACTACTAATTGTTCTTCCTGTAGCAATACAAAAAATATTTCCCATTTTAATAATTTTTTTTACTGTTTGTTTTGTTCTTGGTGTTAATTCACTATTGTGATCTAATAATGTTCCATCAAGATCACAAACTATTAAATATTTGTTAGCTTCATTACTTTCTTTTTTGATTCTCATATTTTATTGTTTTCCTTTGACATATTTTTGAAATAGCATATAACTTATAACTAAACTAGATAAAGCAATTTCATGCTGTTTAAAAATAAGATCAGCAAATTCTTCTTCTTTATATCATTTGTTTTCACTAATAAGTTCATAATAACTACCATCTGTTAAAGGGGTAGTTATTTGTTTATTAGTTACATCAAAAATATAAATTGTTACAATTTCATTCATTTGAGTTGTAGCAATATATCTATATTCAACAATTGGAGTTAAATCAAATGGATTGATTATTCCAACTTCTTCTTCTAATTCTCTTTGTGTTGTGTATAAATAAGTTTCATTATCTTCTAAACTACCAGTAACTAAACAAGGAATTTTCTTTTCTTTGTCTTCTTCATAAACAGCTAAAATTGGTTGGTAATGCACTAATAATTGATATTCATCATTAATTTTCTTAAAGCATAAACAAGCAACACTGTCTTTGTTTTTTCTTTGTGCATAAACAAATTCTTTATCATTTTCAAACAAAGTAATTCAATTAGCATCATAAAGTACTTTATCTTTCATTATTTTAATCCTTCGTTTTTTGTATTTATTTTATTTAAAATATGATTTCTTATCATAAATTTTGTTTCATAAACTTTAACTAATTTATTAAAGAAATCAAATTTTTCATAATGCATATTTTGAATTCTAATAGAACTTAAATAACTTTTTAAACTTCACCCACCAATAACTGTTCTTTTAAGCTCTAAATCACTATATCTTTCATTAAAAAGATTTTTATTTTTTAATTGTTCATAAATAAAAATGTTTCTTTTATTTTGTTTATTCTTTTCTATTTGATTAAAATTTTCATAAAGTTTTTCATCATTATTAAAAAGTTTTAAATCTGGATCTAAATAACTAAAAGATTCATCTAAATTTAAAACCTTCTTAATTTTTAAGATTTGTGCATTAAAAGTTATTCGAAATTCAATTGGTTCATGATAATCAATCTTTTTTGGTTGTAAACTTTGTTGATAACTATAATCAATATCAACAAACTTCTCAAATTGATCATAATGAACATGTTCTAAAGATCTTAAATATTCTTTATACAATTTACAAGCATCAAAATATTCTTGAAGTTTTTTAAAAAACATTTTTAATTAATAAAACTTTCTATTTATTTTTTAAATATTTTAATATAATTTATTTATTATATTTTTAATTAATAATTAAGGAAATGATTATGAATGCAAAAAATAGTGTCCAATTACAATGTACAGAATGTAAAAATATTAACTATATAACAAACAAAAATGTAAAGAAAAAACAAGAAAAATTAGATTTGAATAAGTATTGTAAAACTTGTAAAAAAACAATTAGTCATAAAGAAACTAAGAAGAAATAATTTATGGATAAAAAAGATCTGGTTTTATTAGATGTCAAAAATTTAAAAGCAGATGCAGCAATTATTAATAATGAATTTAATCGTTATTGATATACTGATTTTTATTCAAGTGCTGGATTTGTTATTATTCATGAAACTAAAAGTATTTTATTAATTGATAATAGATATTTTGAAGCAGCAAAGAAGAAAGTTAAAAATTGTGAAGTTAGATTATTTAAAAATTATAACGATCTAAGTGATATTTTTAAAGAATTAAACATTAAAACATTAGTAGTTGAAGAAGAATACACAACTTTAGAACTTTTAAATAAATTACAAGAATTAGGTTGTAAAACAGTTGGTGCTTTAAGCAGAAAATGAAGAATAGTTAAAGATAATAAAGCACTTAAAGCATTAAAAAAAGCAGCAGAAATAGCAGCAGCAAGTATTGAATGAATTAGAAAGCAAAAAATCATTGGTAAAACTGAAAAAGAAGTTGCAAAGATGATTGCTATTCATATGTTAGAACTTGGTGCTACTTCAAATTCATTTGATTTAATTGTTGCTACAGGAAAAAATGGAGCAGTTCCTCATCACTCTCCTGATGATACAATTTTAGAATCTGGTAATTTAGTTACTGTAGATATTGGATGTATGTATGATCATTATGCAAGTGATATTACAAGAACTTTTGCTTTAGGTAAAAAACTAAAAGATAAAAGACTTGAAGTTTTATATAATACAGTTTTAGAAGCAAATTTAAAAGGTATTAGTGCAGCAAAAGCAAATGTAACTGGTGAAGAAGTTGATAAAGTATGTAGAGATTATATTGATGCATTTCCTGAATATAAAGGATATTTTACTCATTCAACTGGTCATGGTGTTGGATTAGAAGTTCATGAATTACCATATGTTTCACCAAGAGCTAAAAATATTTTAGAAGTTCATGAAGTTTGCACAGTTGAACCAGGGATTTATATTCCAGGGCTTGGTGGAGCAAGAGTAGAAGATACTTTAATTATTCAAAAAAATAAACCCGTTGTCATTACTGATTTAGCAAAAAAGAATTTATATAATGAATAAAAATTTCATTAATATTTAATAATAAAACATAAAAATATTAACTAATATGCAATAACTAAATAACTAAGTCATTGCATTTTTAATGTTTAAATTAAGCAATGAACTAAAAAGTATATAAATATAATTATTGCAAATATTAAATATGAATTAAGACAAAAATTGTTTTATTTTATTATCATAAAAAATACTTATCATAACTAATAGCATATTACTTATTAGTTAAAAAGCAATTTATATGTTTTTAAGTCCAATTAGATTTTAAATGAATTAACAAAATCTTTAAAATATAAAAAGTACAGTTTATAAAAAAATAAAAAGATAATAAGGTTGTGAATACATATTATCTTTTTGCAATATTAATTATTTAAAAGTTCTAATTCTTTTTTAATGGTTGGACAAGATTCAATTCTTGCAAGTCTATTTTTAATGTCTTTAACATCTTTTTCTAATACATCTAGTCTAGCTTCAACCTTATCAAGTCTTTCTTCGACTTTATCTAATCTTTCTTCAACCTTATCAAGTCTTTGCTCAACCTTATCAAGCCTTTTTTCTATTTTATCTAATCTTACTTCAATTTGATCTAATCTTTGTTCAATTGTTGATAGTCTTTGATTAAAATCATTAAACTGACCAAAAAATTTTGCTTCAAAATTTTGTGTTCAAGTATAAAATTCTTCTCTATTCATTTGCTTTTTTGTTTCAACTTTCTTTTCTTCTTTTAATCTTAATTCTAATAAGACTTTTATTAAATTCTTTTCAACTTCATCAATCTGCATTTCAGATTGTTCACTAATTGCTTTCTTTAATAAATTATTGATTACTTTTTTATCTAATACTATAAAACATTCTCCCCTTTTATTTATTTTTTCATATTCTTATTTAAAACTTCTATTCTTATATTTATATTTTAAAAGATTTAAAGCTATATTTTTGAATTATTAATTTAAACAAAAATATTTAGTTATTTATCTTAATTAATATTAATGTTTTTCAAATTGAGTTACTATAGGTTAAATTATTGATGTTTTATATACAATAAGTTAATTATATTTATTAGAATTTGTTATTATTTATTCTAAAATAATCAACAAATAAATTGATATTTTTGTATAATTTTATCTCTATATTAAAGTTATTTTATATGCAAATAAACAATCAAGTAATTTTGAAATTATTGATCTAATAAAAGAATCATTTTAGACATTATTTTGTTGAATAAATTTAATATTTATTCTTTTTTGTTTATTTAGATTTTTTAATAAAAATAATATCTTAATAATCTTTATGATATTTTTTAATAATACACTTAAAGTTTTAATAATTTACTTTAATACAATTTATATAATATCTTTAAAATTGTATTAATTAATAATAAAGAAAAACTTTTTTATAATTTATCATTAAAAATACTTTCTATTTGATTTATAAAATATTGTTTTACTTAAAATAGTATTTTTAGTAAATATAGAAATTGATAATATTTATATATATTCAAATAATTGCAAAGATAAGTATTAAACTTTATATTCAATTTGTTATTTAGTAATGTTTATAAAAAGTTATTAGGTCAGAATCAATATTAGTAAAGTTAATTAATTTAGAATTCATTTTATTTACAAATAAATTAGTATATGTTGCAGCATTATTATCATATGGTACTACTCATGGACTTGGCAATGAAAAAGCTTCTTGTCCTGTTCCAAAATTAGTACAAATATAACCATGATATTGAGTAACAATGCTACTATCTCAAGTAATTGAAACACTTGTTAAATTTGAAGCTGTACCAATTGCTAAACCAAATGGAATAGGTAAAGTAGGAGAACCAACTTGACCATTAAAAGCATCTGTATTATTTTGCAATGATAAAGCAGTTTGATTAATTTGTAATTCAATGTTTCCATTTGCATAAGTAATACTACTTAAGTTATATGGTAATGTTCATGTAAATAAATAACCACTTTCAACATCATTGGTTTCATTTGTTCCTCAAGTAGTGCCTTCTCATTGTGTAAAGTCAATAGTAGTATTTGATGTAGCACTAATAGTTAATCATTCATCATTTGCTAATGTACCTAAAGCAGAATCATCAGAACTTGGTAGTTTGGTAAATGATACTTTAATATCACTAAAATCAGTTGATGGACTTAAAATCTTTACTCCTTGTGTATTTTGTTGAATGAAATTTGTAAATGATGTATTAGGTTGTGCGCTAGAAGAAGATGTTGATTGTACATCTTCATTACCATTATTTGCTCAGTTTTCAATGTATTTTTCTAAAGCTTGTTCATAGTCACTTAAATTACTTTGAACAGTTAAAGTATATGTTGATGTAGAAGAAGTATTAAAATTATCTGTAAATATAATTTTTGCATAGATATTATATTTTCCAGCTTGAGTAAATAAAGAAGAATTAAAAGTATATGATAATGAATCAGTGTATGAATATTGTTTTGTAGTTGCATCATAAGTTGCAAATGTTAATTGTCCATCATGAAATAATATATCTTCTTCAATTGGACTATTTAGATCTGAAATACTTGTATCATTAGTGTTTTCATAATATCATTGAATTTTTGCTGGAATAAAGTATTGATTATTATTACCATATTGATATTGAGTATGTTCAATTAATGAAAGTAATTGGTTTTGTTCTGATGAATTTAAAGTATAAGTAACATTTTGTCCAAGAGTAATTGTGCTATTTGGTGTAGTTAAACTAAATGTTGAAGTAAAAGGTGCAATAGTATTAATGGTGTTTGAAACAATATATTGTAAATTTGTTTCGGGATTAAAACTAGTAGGTACATTTTTATCGCTAAAAACAACTAAACGAAATGATACAGAATACATTGGAATTGCTGTATATGCATACGGAGTGTATACACTTGTAGGATCACCAAGATTTGTTCATGTACTATTAGATTCTATACCTCCTAAAATAACTGAATTACTTTTATATTGTCATTGATAATATGTTGTTCCACTATTATTATCATTTAAAGTTATCGCATTATTGTTTGAAGTTTCAATATTATATGAAGTATTTGAAGTTAAATCATATGATGAATTATTTGTATTTTCTTCAACACCTTGAACTGTAATAGCAGCACTACCAAGACTTGTAACTGTAACTGTACATGGATTTGTAGTAATTGTTGCACCACTTGAAGTTGTAATAACAGCTACATAAGTTAATTGACTACCAGCACTTACAAAGGTTGCAGCAGGCAAAGGATAAGAAGCAGTAATATTATTGTTGCTAACAGTTATATCTCCATTTGTAAGTGGTTCATCTTGATTTTGACCAATTTCTTCTTCTCATTGAACTTTATCACCATTACTTAAACCAGTTATTTGTAAAGTAACATTGCTTGAATCTTCAGGAACTGATGTAACTGGAGTATTATTGTAATATATTCCTGCTATGTATCCATTGTTGGTATTTGCATATGCAAAAGTTTTTGTTATATTTTGTGGTTGTATTATTGTTTCACCATCTAAAGTTAGTTGATTTGCTTGATTATTATTTAAAGTAGTTGGATTTATTCAGAAAGTTACATTCATTGTTGTATAACCTCCTGAAACATCAGCAATGCCTAAAAATTCATCAAGTTTACTTTTGTTAAAAGTAATTATAAAATCTTGTCCACTAGTTTTTATACTATAAATATTAGATAAACTGATTGTACCTTCACCAGGGATTGTAATAGATGTAGAAGTTAGTTTAAGTGTTGTATTATTAATGTCTATAGTAATATTTAAATCTTGTGCAGTTAATTCATCAAACATACATGAACCAAGATCTTCATTAGGAGTTAAAGTAATTTGTGGAGTATTTGAATTAAATAATTGACTACTTCCGATTTGTAAATATGGTTTTGTTGCTAAATATTGATAATTAATAACTTGTGAAGAAATAGTATCATTTATTAATAATTCTAATGAACTATAACCATTAAAATCACTAACAGGAATTGAAAATTCATTGTTACTTAAGCTTATCGAGATAGTATTACTAGATGTAGTATTGAAAAATTTAATTTGATATTTATTATTTGCATTATAACTAATTCCTGATATTTCAAAGTTAACTGTATTTGTATCAGATGTAG
>JAFNRE010000038.1:0-6019 GCA_017385735.1 Mycoplasmataceae bacterium | reverse complement strand
ATTTAATGTTAATGTTTTAAATAATTCACCATTCTTTGAAAATTTAAAAGATGATAAAACATTTAGTAGTGCAATCGGATTAAAAAATTATTTATTAAACAATTCATTAACTGATTTTAAAAAAAATGAAAAAATTTTAAAATTAATTAATCAAGAAACATTTTATTTTAATTTATTAAAAGTATTTTTAAGTATTTGAGAAATACTTGTAGATATTTATAAACTTTTAAATTTATTAAAAAAATCAGTATAAATTTATATAAGTTCATCAAATTTGAATTATTCTATTATTTGAATAAAAGAATAATTAGAAAGGATTTAAAGATGTTTTTAACTACTGGTGATTTATATAATAAACCATATGATATCTTAGATGTAATTAGTGCACATGCCGTTATGGCTAGAAATATGTTTTCTAAAATGGGTGCTGGTTTTAAATCTAATTTCGGAGGAAGAATAGGAAGTTTTGAAAAATTATATGAATATTTAAAAGAACAAGCTATTCAAGATCTAAAATTAAAAGCAAGTCAACTTCAAGCAGATGGCATTATTATGGTTCGCTTTGAATTTGTTGAAATTCCTACAATTGAAGCAGCTGCATTACATGTATATGGAACAGCAATTAAACTTCAATAAATAATTATAGTTTATATATAAAATTAAAAAAAGTGCAATATTTATTTAAAAGTATTGCACTTTTAATTATTAGAATCACTTTTATTTTGTAAGGAAAATTATAAAATTCTTACTAAAATCTTGACAATTAATAATGAAATTTACAAATTTTTTATTGCTTAATTAATATTTTAAATTTATAAAAGTGTTTAAATTATTTTGAAATATAAATAGACAATTTTCTTATGGTTTTTAAAATACTGATAAAAGTATTTAATGAATAACATTTCTCAAAATTTGCAGAACAAGTTTTTAATAATTGTTTAATATATGTACAATTCTAGTGTTGATTTATTTAATTTAACTTAATATAATATTCTTATATCACATAATCATTTTATTGTTTAGATTAAAAAAGACTAATCTTTTTGAGATTAGTCTTTCTTATTTATATCATAAACTTATTTTGTTAATTAAATTACTAAATTAGTATAATCAGTAAAGTCTGTTTAAAGCAATTTCAGCTTGTGGAACGCTGGTAATTTTCTTACCATTAACTGTAACTTCAAAAGTTCTTGGAGCAACTTTAACTTTTGGAGCTCAGTTGTTTCATTTCATATCTGATTTCTTTAATGTACTTGCACCATGACAAGGTAGAACTTTGTGTTGTAATTTTAAGTTTTCCTTTACATTGTGTTCGTAAGCATATTTTGATACGAATGTGATTGCTTGTTCTTGGCCTGCTCTACCTAATCCACCAAACATTTGTTTGTAAACGATTGGTTCACAAGTTGCTAATGAAGCATTTGCATCTCCCATTAAAGCAGTTGCAATCATTCCACATTTTAATACTAAGTTAGGTTTTGCACCAAAGAATTTAGGATCTCATAGTACTAAGTCAGCATATTTACCAACTTCAATTGATCCAATGTATTCATCAACACCTTCAACCATAGCAGCATTGATTGTGTATTTTGATACATATCTCTTAGCACGTAGGTTATCATTGTATTCTGAGTCTTTTCCAAAACCTTCAATTTCTAGATAACCAAATTGTTTTTTCATGCTGTCAGCCATTTGTCATGTTCTTAGAACAGTTTCACCAGCTCTACCCATAGCTTGTGAGTCAGCAGAAACAATTGAGATAATTCCTAAATCATGAAATACTGATTCAGCATTAATAGTTTGTTGTCTAATTCTTGATTTTGCTAATGCAACGTCTTCTGGGTTTGCAGGATTTAAGTGGTGACAGAACATTAACATATCACCTAATTCAGGAACACTATCATGTGTTGCAGGTAATGTTGGGTTTGTTGATGATGGAATAACATAATCATATCCTGTTAATTCCATAATATCTGGAGCGTGTCCTCCACCAGCACCTTCTGAGTGGAATGTATGAACTGTTCTACCAGCTAATGCATCTTCAGTATGTTCAACAAATCCAGATTCGTTTAATGAGTCAGTGTGAATTGCTAATTGAACATCATATTCTCTACATGCTTTTAATGAGTTATCTAATGATGATCTTGTTGCACTTCAGTCTTCGTGGTCCTTAATACCTGAAGCACCAGCTCTAATTTGTTCAGCAATAGTTTCACTTCAAGCACCATTACCTTTACCTAAAATACCAACATTGAATGGCATTGAGTCAAATGCAACTAACATTCTTTGAATGTATCATTCACCTGGTGTACATGTTGTAGCTAATGTACCAGTTGCAGGTCCTGTTCCTCCACCAAAGTGTGTTGTTACACCATTTTGTAGTGCAGAGTAACATTGATCAGGTGTAATGTAGTGAATATGTGTATCAATTCCACCAGCAGTTACAATTAATCCTTCACCTGAAATACATTCTGTGTTAACTGCAGCAATCATGTTAACACCATCTTGTAATAATGGGTTACCTGCATGACCAATTGCAGCGATTTTTCCATCTCTAACACCAATATCACATTTATAAATACCTGTATAGTCTAATACAACTACATTGGTAATGATTAAGTCCATTACATCTGGATGTTCTCTTGTAACAACAGAGTTTGCACCCATACCATCTCTGAAACTTTTACCTTCACCATATTTTAGTTCATCACCATATACAGTGTAGTCTTTTTCAATTTTAATTCAAAGATTTGTATCACCTAATCTAATACTATCTCCAGTTGTTGGACCATAGTCTTCAGCATATGCTTTTCTTGTAATTTTAAGAGCCATATTATCTTAGTCCTCCTTCTTATTTCTTAGCTTCTACTTTTGTTGCTGTTGCTTTGTAGTAGTTTTTTGTATGTTCATTAGGAGTAATTTCTACTTTCATTGCAACTAATGAGTAATCTGGTAAGAATTCAGGTTTATGTTGAAGTGTACCAAATGAATAATCTTGACTTCTTTTTTTGATGTCAGCATTATCTAATGGACCTTCAACTCTTTCATCAAAACCATATACTTCTCTTTTACCTTTGAAGTCAACTAATGTAACTTCTTTTGATTGACCTGGTTCAAGTCTGATTGAAGCACCTGATGGTAAATCTAAGTGTTTTCCTCAAGCTTTTGAACGATCAAAGTCTAATGCAGGGTTTGATTCAAAAAAGTGTAAGTGACTTCCTACTTGACAAGGACGGTCTCCAATATTTTTAATAGTAATTGTTATTGGTTTACTTCCTGCATTTAATTCGATGTCACCATCTGCAAAATGATATTCGCCTGGAATCATATCTACTATTTCCTTTCTATAATTTCCTTAATTCCTATTAGTTTTCACTAATTGGGTTGTGAACAGTAACTAATTTAGTACCATCATCAAATGTTGCTTCAATTTGAATAACTGGAATCATTTCAGCAACTCCTGGAAGACAATCACTAATCTTTAATACTTTTCTTCCTTCTTGCATTAAGTCTGCTACATCTTTTCCATCTCTTGCAGCTTCTAGAATGTAATCACTAATGATTGCTACTGCTTCAGGATGATTTAGTTTAAGACCTCTTGCTTTTCTTTTTCTAGCTACTTCAGCTGCAACTGCAATAACTAGTTTTTCTAATTCACGATTTGTTAAAAACATTTATTCTTAACCTCCTATTCGTAAGTTATATTAAACACACAATTAAAAAGTACCACATTTTTTAAAAATTCTTCATTAAATGAAAAATAAAATATAAAAATTTTAAATAAAAAATACCCTGATGGGGGTATTTGTTATTTTTGTGTACCATTTTTCTTTAACATTGAATTATAAGTTGTATCTAATCCCATGAAAATATCAAATGCTATAATTCAAGATCAAACAAGATTAAAAGTATACATTAAGGTTTCTTTCTTTTTTTCTTTTGTTAAAAATGCTTGAACAGTTCTTCCCTTTACATGTTTTGGATGACATTTTTTTAATATGAAATCAAAATTATTAAAATTTTTATAAACAATTCTTGTTGTTATTATTGGAAAAATTGCAAAATTACTTATTAAAAAAATTAATCCAATTACTAAAATTGCTATTCATCCACCATAATTTTGTCCAGTTCCATAAGTTAGTGATTTATCGTGAAATATATCAATTTTAGGTAAATATTCACTTAATCCAATTGCCCCATAAATGATTAAAAAACATGCAATAACAAAAATTATTCCATAAGTGATGGATAGATAAAATATTAATTTAAAGTCATTACTTATATGTTTGATCTTTAATAGTGGATTATCAAATGTATGTGATGAACTTAAGTTTGTGCTATTTTTCATAATGTATATATTTTAATAAATTATTAAATATTCTTTATTTTTTCACAAATAAAAAACTCTGTTATTTTAAACAGAGCTCTTTATTTTTAACAAAATTATTTTTAATTAATTATGCATTTTTGTGCATTGCTTTTGGGTGTTCGCTTGCGTATTTTTCACAGAATTCTCTTTCTGTAATACCAAGACTTTTTGCTTTCATATTGTTAAGAACTTTAACATATAGAATTAAGATTGCGAAGATATCACAGATGGTTTCGCAGCAGAATACTACTGCAAATTGTGCACCTGGATCTGATGCAATTCCACAAGCTGCAAAGATAGCTAAACATGTTAATGCAAATACTGTAATTAATCACATGTTTCAACTCATATCTTGAGTTTGTCTATTTCTTAAAGAAGCAATTGTTCCTGGAGCATAACAAACAGCAATAATAATTGCACCCATGAATTGGAAAACTAAACCTCAAGTAGGTAAAAAACCATATCATCCAGCTATATCACTCATACTATTTTTTTGCTCCTTTCTTTGCTTTAATTTCTTCTAATAATTTTGTGCAGTATTCAGCTTCGCTGATACCTTCTTTTTTAGCCATCATCATGTTTTTAACTTTGTATCATAGAACGATAGCTGATGTTAATGAAGCAAAACCTTCACCAATAATTAGTAATCCACCAGGAGTTGTGTAGTTAACTTGGTAGTTTCTGTATGTACTTGCAGTAACTACTAATACATTTTTAATTGCTTCGTGGTCACCTTTAGCATTTACAGTGTATAAGAAGTCTTGTGGATTGAATGCTGTTAGACCAGTTAATACAGCATCACCTGATGTATTTGTAATTGTAGTTTTACCTGATAATACAAGTGCAAAGATTAATAATAAACCATTTGAGTTATCATAACCATTTTTTTGTGCTCATGTATCAATTACATCTGCATTTGTTGAGCCACCTGAAGTTTTATCTGCTAATCAATTGCATAATGCTAAGTAAGTGTAATTCATATTTTGTCTTATATATGAACCACTTGTTTGTATATATGCATCACCATTAGATTGTGTGATACCATCTTTTGCAGCACTATAGTAAGTTCCTTCAATTGCTCCTCCTGCTTCTACTAGACCAATACCGTAGATCATTAAGAAGAAACATCCTACTACTAAGAACACATACATTAATCATGAAAATGTTTGTGTTTGTTGGTTCTTAATTGTATCAACTGTTTGTGGTAAAACACTAATACCAATTGTCAATGTACCAACAATACTAAAGAATGCTACACAAATTGCTAATGGACTTATAATAGCTAAACCTTGAGAAATTGCAAGTAAAATTTGCATTTTATCAGCGGTGTTAGTACTTTGAAGTCATTCTGTTGCTGACATTTTTTGTTCCTTTTATAATTTTTATATTGATAATTACAAAACATTTTGTTAAGTAATATCTGGTATTATTTATATCACTTTTAAAATATTGGTATAAAAAAATATGGTGTTATTAATATTTTTTAAAATTAATTTCAACCATATTTCAAAGATGTTTTCTAATTCAGTTTACACAAATTACAACTAAAGCATTACCATCTTCTTCCATTTTTGTTAATGCTCTAATTACAAATGCATTACCATCTAACTTACTAATTCCAATCTTATGATCAAACTTAATTGTTTGTTT
>JAFNRE010000004.1:0-7365 GCA_017385735.1 Mycoplasmataceae bacterium | reverse complement strand
TAAACTTTTAATACTGCAACTTTCTTTGTTGGATCTGTTAAACCAGTTACTTTAACTGTAACTGTTGCAGGTTCAGCACCAGCTGCTGCTTGTCCAGCTGCTGCTGCTACTGGTGCAGCTGCTGTAACTCCAAATGTTTCTTCAATTCCCTTAACTAAATCATTAAGTTCAACTAAGGTCATTTCTTTTAAAGAATCAATAATTTCTTCTTTTGTTAATTTAGCCATGATATTTTTCCTATTCTTAAAAATTTATCAACCAGTTTTATTCTGCTGGTTTTGTTTCTGCAATTTGCTTAACAGCAAATGCAAGTTTTGTAATTGGTGATTGTAATGCAGAAGCAATCATACTGTAAAGATCATTTCTTGAAGGTAAAGATGAAATAACTTTTACAGTATTACCATCAATAATTTTTCCTTCATAAAATCCAAACTTGATTGGAATTTCTTTAGCTTCAGGATTTGCTTCTTTTCTTGCTTTTAATAAATCTGCAAGATCTTTAAATCCATCAATATTTTCATCATTTAGCATGATGATTGCATTTGCATTAACTAGTTCTGCATCATTTACTTGAATTTTTATTTCATCAAATGCACGTTTTAATAAAGTGTTTTTATAAACATGCATATGAGCATTATGTGTATATAATTTTTTTCTTAGTTCAGTAATTTCTTTTCCAGTTAATGTAGTGTATTGAAAGAAAATAAATGATTTTGCTTTCTTTAAAGCTTCAACTATTTCACCAACAACAACTTTTTTAGCTTCTTGTTGTTTACTCATAATTCTTTCCTAGCATTATTTCACAATATAAAAAAGACATGATAAAAGGAATAATAGATATAACCTGTGCAACATTCTTAAAACAACATTGTTCGTTGCAGTCTTTGGTATATTGTATTTTTATTATAACTTAATTATTCCAAATTTTCTTTTTTATATTCTAAAAATAAGTTAGTAAAATTCTGGTGTTTTTGAAAATGATAACAAGTATTGTGAACAGCAACTAAATTATCATGATTATTATTTGCTTTATTTCCATCAATATGATCAATTACTCATCCATTTAATTCAAATTCATTATTATAGTCTTCATATTTCATTCTTACTTCTTGTTTATTAATCATTCCTTTTTTAAATTCAAAATAACAAATAAAACATACTTTTAATTCTTTTGGATTATCCATTTTTAAACTACAAGCATTATTTCATGCAACATCTTTTAATTCGTCATTAAACATCTTTGTTCCTTATATTATTAATAATTAATAACCATATTATATATATGTAAAAAACTAATCATCTTATTTATACATTTTCAAAACAAGAAAAATAATAAATTTAATTTAATATTATTTATTTTATATAAGTAATAATTTATTAATAATAAGGAGAGTACAATGGAAGCAGTCCAATTTTATGGTACAGCTATTGGATTATTATCAACAATTATGACAGGTATTGTTGGAATTTTATTAAGATTCTTCTGAAAAGATTTTGTAAATTTGCACAATAAATTAAAAAACGATCCTTTAAATACAAGAATTACCATTCATCAATTAGAAAAAGAATTAGCAGAAGCAAAGATTGATTATGCTAAAACAGAACAAAATATCCAAGGATTAGATAATTTACAAGAAGATGAAAAAAATAAAATTTTAAATGAAAAGAAAGAATTTATAGCATTCTTAACAAACCGTATTGATCAATTAAAAAATAAATTGGTTGGTAAAGAAGTTAAACATATCACTTATAAAGAAGCTGAATAATTTTTAATTAAAAAAATATGTAGTTTTTTGTCTTTATACTAAAGAATTAGTAATACATTAAATTACATATTTTTTTATTACTATTAAAAAAGCTTACACAAGATTTACATATGAATTTCTAAAGCTTTATTATGAAAAATATTATCTGGTATATTAAATCAACTATTCTTTAATTTATTTTTACTATTAATATTTGTATAAATTAAACATGAAGTTATAATAACTATCAAAATACAAAAATTAATAATTTCTCCAACAAAATCTTGATTTAATTCAACATAAATACTATGATTATTGTTAAATAATGAATTTTTAATATTATTTAGATCAATAATTTCCTTAGCTAAAATTTGATGATTTAAATAATCATTAAAATTGATGTATCAACCAAATAAATAAGGATTAAGATTTTTTAAATTTGCAATTATTTTATTAATTATAATTTTACTATTTTCATTTAATACTTGGTTTTTCTTGTTAATTCATACTAGTTCATTATTCAATAATTTAGATGAATAAATTTCATGATTACTTAAAATAATCTTTGTTCCTATCAAATTACTTAAATGATAAAAAGCACTATTTTTATCATAAAAATATGAATGACTTAAAACAATAATAAAATTTCCAAAAGCATGAATAATAGCAAATACTACTGCAAATCCAATAACACTAACAATTAAAATGCCTTCAAGCATAAAAAAGATTTTTTGCTTTGTTTTTTTAAATGTTATTTTCTTTTTCTTCATAGCAACAAAACTACCAAGAATAATAAAAACAAATGTTGCAAAAGTAAAAAGTGATTCTCAATTAGTTATTACATTAATAAATGAATACAACTGATTGATTTTAGCATTAACACTATAACCAAAATCATATCCATATAAATTTAAAAATCCAAATGTTCCAATAAAACTAACAATAAAAAAGAAGATAAAAAGATAACTATATAGATAAATAAATAATAATTTATTCATTGATCATTTGGTTCTTTTTAATAATGTTTTAGCAAATGGTAAATCATGACACAACAAAATTTCTTTATATAAACATGAACTAAAGTTTATTGAGCCAGATAAAATTCCTAAACATCCAATACAAATTGCAATATTCAATACTGCATTAATTGCTCTTCATACTTTTGTTGAATGTAAATACTTTACTCCTAAAATAGTTCCACCATTTTCATCATAAGCACTTGTACTTCATAATAAAGATAAAGTAATTAAAATAAAAATTACAGCAAGACAAATCATTCCAATCAAAATGATTTTTGGTGATTGTTTAGGGTCTTTTAATTGCTTTTTAATACTTACAACATAATAAAATCCATCATAAGTAAAAAACATTGCAGGAATACTTAAAAAGAAACCAATTTCAGGCCCATAAATTAACATTGGGTTTTTATAAAAATAACTATTTAAATCATCTTGATTTGGATGAATAAAACCAGAATCATTTAAAGCATATAATTGTTTTGTAGTTTCTTGCACATTATCATAATTTACAAAATAAAAAATAAAAGCAATTATAGCAAAAAAGAAAATAGGAATTAATTTAATATAAAAAGCAATATATGCATGAACCATAATCATAAATGGTTTTAAAGTATTTACAATTACAAAATACATGATTACTAAAAAAGTAATGATTCATGTAATATATCAATGTAAATGCCAACTAGGAAAAGCTTGCTGTAATGATTGTAAAAAATAATAAGCATCTCCACAAACAATTAAAGGAATGTAAATAAATAAGAAATAAAACTTAATTGTTTCAAAAATCTTGGGACTTAAAAAATCTTTTGCCCACTGTAAAATTCCAAGATCACTATTTGTTTTTGCTGCAATTACTAATAAACTTAGGCCTAATGAAATAACAGTAATACTAGTAATAATTCATGCAAGAATTGATAAAGTAAAATTACCAAGATTTAAAGATAATATTTGTCCATTTTTTAAAAAAATACCAACACCAATAACAGTAGAAATGATAAACATTACACCACTTAAAAATCCAATTTTTTTGCGGTCTTTTTTATTAGTTTTACTCGAACTTAATTTTTTTGTATTAATTTGTTTACTTCTTCTTAAAAGCATAAAAAAAATATAACATTTTTATGTTATATTTTATTAGAAATTTTTAGATAAAAAGGTTTTTAAATTTAATTATTTGCAATTTTATGATTGTTCTTATTATCTTCATCAAATTTTTTAAATAAAATGTTGTAAATATCATCATAAATATCTACAAGATGGAAAGTAATTTCATCTTTAATTTCACTTGGAACATCATCCAAAAACTTTTCATCTTCTCTAGGAATAAAGATTTCTCTAACTCCACCTCTATAAGCAGAAATAGTTTTTTCTTTAACTCCTCCAATAATACCTACTTGACCTCTTAAAGTAATTTCACCAGTCATACTAATTGTTGTTGGTACAGCACATTGTTTTAAACTAGATAATAATGCAGTAGTTAAAGTAACTCCAGCACTTGGTCCATCTTTAGGAATTCCACCAGATGGAACATGAATGTGAATATCAATTTTAGAAAAGATTTCAGGATCAATATGATATTTTTCAGCATTTGCTTTTACAAAACCTAAAGCAACTTTAGCAGATTCATTCATCGTTTCTTTTAAGTTACCAGTAATTGTTACATCACCTTTACCTTTAGAATAAGAAACTTCAATAGGTAATAAATCTCCTCCAGCATTAGTATAAGCCATTCCATTTACAACACCTGGAATTGATTTTTTATCTTTCTTTGTATAATCAAAAATTTCTTTCTTTAAATAATGTTTAACTGCTTCAACATCAATAACTTCTTTTTCAAGTTCTTTTTTATCAAGTCTTACAATGAATTTTCTAGCAATTCTTTGAATTAATCTTTCTAATTCTCTAACACCAGCTTCTCTTGTATAGTATCTAATAATGTATTTAATTGCATCATCAGTAAAAGATAATTCATTATTATTCAATTCATAAGCATTTAAAGTTTTAGGAATTAAATAACTTTTTGCAATTGAAGCTTTTTCATTTTCTGTATAACTTGTTAATTCAATAATTTCCATTCTGTCATACAGTGCTTCTGGAATTTGATCTGCATAGTTTGCTGTTGCTATGAACATTGCTTTTGATAAATCGTATTCTTCTTCAATATAGTTATCACTGAATTTTGTATTTTGTTCTGGATCTAACACTTCAAGCATTGCACTTGCTGGATCACCTTTATAATCACTTGACATTTTATCAATTTCATCTAAAATGAAAACTGGATTAACAACTTCTGCTTTTTTCATACCTGAAATAATTCTTCCAGGCATACTTCCTAAATAAGTTCTTCTGTGTCCTCTGATTTCAGCTTCATCTTTAACACCACCTAATGAAACTTTTACACATTTTTTATTTAATGATTGAGCAATACTAAATGCTAAAGAAGTTTTACCAACTCCTGGTGGACCTACTAAACATATAATTGGTGCTTTTGATTTTTTACTTCTTGCTTGAACTGCTAAATATTCAACAATTCTTTCTTTAACTTTTGTTAAACCATAGTGGTTTTCATTTAATACTTTTTCAACATTAGCAATATCATTATTATCTTGTGTAGTTTGTCATCAAGGTAAATTTACTAATCAGTCAATGTATGCTTTAATCATACTTGCTTCTTGCATTTGTTGAGTATTTTCATATTTTTTTAATTCACTTAAAATTCTTTTTTTGATGTGTTCTGGATAAGGATTTGCTTCAACTTTTTCACGAATTTTATCTACTGAATCTTCTTCATCACCATCATTTAATTCATCACGAATTGCTTTTAACTTTTCTCTTAAATAAAATTCACGTTGTTGTTTATTTAAATCACTATTAATTTTGTTGTTAATTTCTGTATCAACTTTTTTACTTAAAGTTTGATCAATTTTTTGTTTATTTGAATTTTTAATTTCATTTAAAATTGCAGTAAGTAATTCTTCAAGTTTTTTTAATCTTAAAGTTACATTACTTTCTTTTATAAAATAAATATTTGTTTCTAAATTGAAATTAAATCTATTCACTATATAATCAACAAATAATGTAAAATTTGCTTGATTATTTCAATCTTCTATTTCTTCATCTTTTAAATTGTAAGTTTGATTATTAGTTTGTTTTATTTCTTTTAAAATTTTAATTATTTTTGCTTTTAAATCAATATTTTCAACTTGTGAAACATTTCTATTTGAAATCTTATCAAAATTTGCAACAAAAGTATTTTTAGTTTCATCAAATTCGCAGTCTTTTAAACTAACTCTTCATTGACCCAAAACTCTGATTGTTAATTCTTTAGCATTTTTATCATCACTTAATTTCTTTTTTTCTATTATTTTTGCTAAAGTACCAAATTGATAAAATTGATCTATTTTGTTAATCACATCATCTTCATCTTTTTTTTGTGGAACTACCAAAATTTGATTATCAAATGTCTCATTTTCTGAACATAAATCTTTTTCATTATCTGCTAGTTCAATAGCATTAATGCTAATATCTCTACCAATATCTAAAGATAAGTCAATGCTTGGAAAGATAGTAATACCACGAGTTATTAAAACTGGTAATTTCATATTTTTCTCCTTTAATGTGATACCTTATTTTAGCACAAATTATATTTGAGTGCTAAAAGAAAAGAAAGCAATTTTTTTGCTTTCTATTTCTTTTTAAATTATTTGAATAAATTATTTCTTATTTGTTAAATAATCAAACAAAAAATCATAAACTTTTCTTTGAATAATACTTGCAGCAATTAATGGTTTATTGCTTTGAATTCTTTCAGATATTTCTTTGTCTTTTTTAGGATTATATTGTTGTTCAATATGTTCAATTTCTGCATTAAGTTCTTCTTCAGTTGGTGTAATGTTGTTATCTTTTGCTATTTGATTAACAGCAATGTCTAATTTAATGCGTTGTTCAGCTTCTTTATGAAAGTTTTCTTTAAGTTTTTCATTGGTTAATCCAACCATTTTTAAGTAATCTTCTAACTTAATGTTATATTGTGTAAGCATAGAATTCATTTCATCTGACATTCTTTTTTCTTCATTTTCAACTAAGAAAGAAGGAATATAAGAAATTTTTACATGTTTTAATAATTGTTCAGAAATTTCTTTCATTACTTGATCTTTATAAACACGTGATTTATCATCATTAATTTCTTTTTCAAAGTATTTTCTTAATTCTTCATCAGTATTAACACCTTCTATTGCTAAAGCTTTAATGAATTCATCATTATATTCAGGACGAACAATTTTTTTAATTTCATGTAAAGTTACATGGAATACTGCATCCTTTCCAGCCAATTTTTTTACTTGGTAATCTTTTGGAAAAGGTACTTTTATATCTCTTTCTTCATTAATCTTCATACCAATCATTTGGTCTTCAAATCCTGGAATAAAATGGTTTGAACCAATTTCTAATTCATATTGTTTAGCACTACCACCATCAAATTTTTCTCCATCAATAGTACCTTCAAAATCAAAAACTGCATCATCACCTTTTTCAATCACACTATTTTCACCTTTTGGTTCTAATGTTGCATGAGTTTCTAGTTTATCATTGATTCTTTTTTG
>JAFNRE010000037.1:0-4203 GCA_017385735.1 Mycoplasmataceae bacterium | reverse complement strand
TTTTAAGCTTATCTTTACAAATTAAACCTGCTTTATCATCATCAACTAATATGAAACATTTTTTACTTTGAAAAATATTTAAATATTTATGTAATTCAAATTTATTATTTTTATCTAAACGCTTTAATCCATTTAAAGGAATAAAAAATGTATGTTTTAATTTTTTATTAAATTCTTGACCTAATTCATTTGAATTTAATAAATTAATTTTGATTCCTGTCAAAAATAAATAATCTGAAATTCCTTCAACAAAAACAAATGTTTTTTGTATACCAAATTCATCAAAAATTGATTCATCACAATTATCAATAATATTTGCTTCAACTGCTTTTATTATATTTATTAGTCATATTTCTGCTTTATCACTTTGAAAAGTGAAATTATTTTCTATATCAGCTATAATAGCTTTTGAATTTTCTTCATTTTCAATCGTACATTTAGAAATATTTTTAACAATTCTCAATTCTTCTAAATAATCTAAACTAATTCAATCAGATCTATGCGTTGTTAAAACAAAAGTTATACCATATTGATAAGCAATATTTTTTAGAAAATTTCTTAAATTAGATAATGATAATTTTGAAAAACTATTACCCGGTTCATCAAGCAAAATAATTTTTTCATTTAAATATTTGAAGTCTTGTTTGGATCAAAAATTAAAAAAGAAATTAAAAAATCATTTAAAACCAGTAGATTGCAGATGATAATCTTGAGATAAAGCAATAATGGATTCTTTAGTTTTATCATATAAATCAATTTTAAATTTTAAATTTTCACATCCTATTAATCTAAATCTAAACTTGAAATTATTATCTTCATACAAGTTAAATAATTTATTAAATTCATCACTTATTTTGTCTAATAATTTATCTTGTTCATTTAATTTTTCATATTGTGCAGTTTCAAAAAAATAAAATCTGTTTTTAATAAATTCAGAAATATTTTGATCTACATAATTAAATAATCCAAGAAAAAAATCATTATTTTTAATTTTATCTTCTTTACTTTCTACAGTAAAAATCTCATTTTTATAATTTTCTAAGTTTATAAAATTACAATCCAAATATAAATTCAATACTTTTGATGCAGTATTTTTACAAAATTCGTTAATACGTATAAAACCTAAATCAGTTTGTATTCAAGGTGGTAATTTATGCATATTATCATTCATATTTAACTTATTTAGAATTTTATAAATTAAAGATAATTCATTAATTCTTATATATTGTTGATTAATTTGACCAGTTGAACTAATAATTCTATGCCATCTATCCAATAAAGTTTCTATTAACGATCTAATGTTTTTGTAATCATCAAGATCTTCATATTTCTTATCTAATAAATCTTCTATATTTGCTATAAAAGAATATACTGATGTTATCAAATTAGCATCATCATATATAAGATTATCGTTTCATAAGTAAATTTTATTTTCTGTATAAATACATGGCATATTATTTAAGTTTCAATTTTCTTGATTAATTCAGAAAAATTTAGGATAATCATCATCAACTAATTTAAAACTATTTAATCTTTCTAATGCATATAAGAAATTACTTTTACCACTATTATTTTTTCCTAATAATATTACAAGATCGCCAATGTAATCTGGATTTATAGATCTATTTAATATAAATTCACATGCGTTATTTTCTTCATTATAAGGATTAAAACCAATATTTCTAAAGTTCTCAATATAAATTCTTTTACTACTCATACTTAATCTTAATAGTTAATAAAATGTATTTGTTCATAGTAATAAATTACTAATAAACTTCATCAATAATTGCTTTTAATAATGAAGTAAGATTTGAAATTGTTTCTTTTGATACTTTATTATTAATTAATGCTCTTT
This sequence comes from Mycoplasmataceae bacterium, assembly GCA_017385735.1. Lineage (GTDB taxonomy): Bacteria > Bacillota_I > Bacilli_A > Mycoplasmatales > Mycoplasmoidaceae > RGIG1987. Next base: position 2,348 of record JAFNRE010000037.1, on the reverse strand, counting down.
TAAATTCATAAGAATTATTTGCGTGTTTCTTATTATCATTATCAACTAGTTCAAAATCTTTAATATCTTTTTCAGAAATAAAATTTTCTATAGTTTTAATGTCTTTTTTATCAACAATATCACCAAGAGTTTTTACTAAAATATCATTATTAATTGTTTTCTTAAAATCTTTACCAGCATTATCATTATCTACAATGAACAAAAATTTCTTAGCTCTTAATATCTTTTGATATAACTGAAATTTCTTTTTCATATTTTCTTCTTTAATTTCAACTCCATTAATTGGTAAAAAATATATATGTTGTAATTGATTAATGAATTGTTTATCCTTATTTTCGTTATTAATAAAATAAAGTTTTATTGCAGTTAAGTATAAATAATCGGTAATTCCTTCAACCAAAACATAATTTTTAGTATCATCAAATTCTTCTAAAGTTTCACTTGAACCAATATTAACAAAATTTGTTTCAACACTTCTTATTAAGTCTATTATTCAACTTTCTTTTTTATTAGTTTCAAAAGTAAAGTCATTGTGGATTTCAACTTCAGTTAAAGGTTTTTGAATTATTCTAAGTTCTTCTAAATAATCTAAATTTATTCATTCAAATCTATGAGTTGTTAAAACAAAAGTAACACCATATTTGTAAGCAATTTTTTTCAAAAAATTTCTTAATTGTATCAAAGAATTCATTGATAAACCATTTCCAGGTTCATCAAGTAATATGATTTTTTGTTTATTATTATCATGAAACTCAGATCAAAATGTAAAAAAGAAATTAAAAAATCATTTAAAACCTGAACTTTGTTGATCATAATCTTGATTTATATATGAATTATCATTATTATTTTCTAATATCATTAAAGAAAAACCAAATTTTAGTTTTGAATCTCCTGATAAAGAAAAAGAATATTTAACTTTTTTATTAAATAAAGAAAATACATTATTAAAGTCATCACTTATTTTGTCTAATTTTTTATTAATAGTTTGTAAAAAATGTCAATTAGAAACATCACCATTTGTATTTTCAATAAATTCATCAATATCAATTTCTGTAATACTAAATATCGTTTTAAAAAAAATGTTACTATTTATTTTTTCCTTTGTACATTCTATTGAAAAATCACTGTTTTTATATATTGTATTATCAACAAAAATTACATCATATTGATAATTTTGTTCTATAAGTTTATTAATAATATCTAAAGTTTCATTTAATTTATCATTTATATTTGTAGATGATAATCAATTTTTAAAAATATCCAGATTATATACATTAAATAACAATTTAAAAATTTCATAATCCTTATTTTTTAAAAAACTAATTGCAATTTGAATTTGTTCTAAGAAGTCTTTGAATTCTAATAATGAATAAGAATCCTTATCGTAATTTTTAAATATATTTAAACTTTTTATCTCTTTTTCTCAATTTTTATTTGATATTTTTTTTCCATATCTAATACTATTATTCAATAAATGAGTAATATTTTCAATATTTAAACTAAATAAGTTATTATTACCATTATTTATAGGTACACTATATCCATTATTGTAGTTATAGTTGTTATTTACATTAACTCATTGATTTTTTAGTTCATCAAAATAATCAATAATAACTCTAATGATCTCTTCATATATATTATTAAAATTTGCATTTTGTTTAATCTCATATATATGAACATCTGGTTCTAATTTTTTATTTTTTGTATTACTTGTTTCTAGATTTTTCGGAATATCACTTTCAGTATATTTAGAGGATATATTTAATAATTTCAATGCAGATAATATATTTGATTTTCCACTATTGTTTTTTCCTAATATTATGCATAAATCTCCACAATAATCTTTATTGTTTGATCTATTCAATAAAAATATTGTTTTCTTATCTGGATTAAGTTCTGGATTGTAACCAATATTTCTAAAATTTTCTATGACAACTTTTGTACTACTCATTATTTTGTTTTCCTTTCTAAATAATTTATTAATTGTTTTATTTCTTTTTGCTTATCTTTAGAATTTAGAGAAATTAAATATGAACTAAGTACATTAATTAAAATTTTATATTCTTCACTATTTTCTAATATACTTATTAATTTATCTAAATCTTTATTGTCTAATTCTTTAGGTTTATTAAATCTCTCAATGATGTACTTAATAACATCAATTTTTGTTAAATATAAATTGTTATTAATGTAATCAAATAATTCAAGATATTTCTTTCTTAATAAGTTTTTATTTCTTTCATAAAGTTCAATAAACTTATATAAAGTAGGTCTTGAAATATTTAGATATTGTGCTAATTCACTAATCTTTATATTTAATAAATCTAATTTCTTAAACATATAAATAT
>JAFNRE010000036.1:0-3856 GCA_017385735.1 Mycoplasmataceae bacterium | reverse complement strand
TTACAAGAAAAAAAATGATATAAAGGTGTTTTAGATCAAAATAACTTGTATACAACCATTAATAAATACAAATTTTCCATAAATTATTCTTTTTTTGAAGGTTTCCCATTTAGCATTGTTGAATCATTATCATGTGGTGTTCCAGTAATAGTAAAAGACAGTTTTACTTCTGCTAACTTCTTAACTTCTTATGATCATAGATTGCTTATTCAAAAGAACGCAACTAATGAAGAAGCGATTAAACAAATCAATTCATTATTAAATTTAAGTGATGAAGAATATTTAGAAATTTGCAAGAAAGCACTCAAGTTTTTTCAAGAAAACCTTAGTTATGAAATTTTTGAAAAAAAATGACTAGACATTTTTAACAAGTTTTTAAATTAGTTTTTATTTTTTAAAATATCAATTAAACTTATTGATCTAGTTGATAAAAATATCTTGTAAGAATTGTATCTTTTCATAAAATAATTTATTAAACTTTCTGTATTCTTATATTGTTTAGGTACTAACATAATTACATCTTTTAATTTTTAAATTAATTATCAAAAAGTTATTGAAGATTTAAGTCATATACTATCTATCATTAAAATACCAAAATAGAATTTAGTTACAGTATTATATTAGTAACTGTATTATTACAATCAATATTTTAAAATATAAAATTGATATTTTAAATTAATTATGAGGTTTCACTCAATGCAAACTAATAAAAATGTTCTTTTAATAGTTCCATATAAATTAGATAAAGTTGGTGGTATAGAAACATACAATAAATTATTAATTAAAATTATTAAAAATAATTTTTTAAATATTAATATTGATATTTTACTGACTGAGATTACTATTAAACAAATCAATAAAAACGAAAAATATGATGATATTTATGAATATCATGTAAATAATTTCAAATGTAAAAATATTTATATTAATTGATTTTTATCTCCTTTATTAGTAAAAAAAACAATTAATCAATTATTAAATAAAAAAAAATATAGTCTAATTATTAATTCAACTAGTATTTATCTTAAACAATTAGCAAGATTAAATAATTACTTTTTAATTCAACACAATTCTTTTAATGTCTATAAATTTAAAGAAATAAAAAACTTTAGTAATTTCATAAAAAAAATATCAAGAATATTACTTTTTCAAAAATTTCCATTTGATAAAACTAAGAATGTTATTTTATTTGATAATGACAACAAAGAATTATATTTTAAATTATTTAATAATAATGCAAATATTCATTGTATTGCTTTATGCAGTCAAAATAAAAAAGAAGCTTTAGATAGTAAACAAATTATTTTAAATAGAGAAAATATAATATATTTTGGTCGTTTAGGCTTTCAAAAAAATATTAAAGGATTAATAAATATCAATAATGATCTTAATAAGATTGATTTTTATGGTTCAATTGAACCAACAAAATACTGTAAAGAAGTTTATAAAGTTTTACAAGAAAAAAAATGATATAAAGGTGTTTTAGATCAAAATAACTTGTATACAACCATTAATAAATACAAATTTTCCATAAATTATTCTTTTTTTGAAGGTTTCTCATTTAGCATTGTTGAATCATTATCATGTGGTGTTCCAGTAATAGTAAAAGATAGTTTTACATCTGCTAGTTTTTTAACTTCTTATGATCATAGATTGCTTATTCCAAAGAATGCAACTAATGAAGAAGCAATTAAACAAATCAATTCATTATTAAATTTAAGTGATGAAGAATATTTAAAACTTTGCAAGAAAGCACTCAAGTTTTTTCAAGAAAACCTTAGTTATGAAATTTTTGAAAAAAATTGATTAGAGATATTTAATAAGTTTTTAAATTAGTTTTAAATAGCAATTTATTAAATATATTTTTAAACCTTTTATCAAATATATAAACAAGATAACTGATTGTAAATAAATATCCTACATCTATAATTAAAGTTATTAAAACAACACTGCACCAATTTACATTCTTTAAATCATCATTTATATAATTTTTTAAATCAAAGTTATTAAAAAAGATCTCTGGTAATGGTAAAGTATATTTCATTTCCAAATTATGAGCAAATGTACTTGTCATAAATATAATTATGAGTATAAAAGTAAAAATATAAATTAGATAATATAGTATTTTATTTTTTAACAAAAAATAAAATTTGCATTTATAAACAATTTTTGATAAATAATATATATTTGCAAAATATTTGAATAATCTAGAAAATAAATCACTAATAACCAAACAGTATAGAATGTTTAAACAATTTTTAGTTAAGATTTTAATATTAAAAATTATTAAAAATCCAATTAAGTTAGAAATTAATGCAATAACTATTTCAAAAAAAGTTAATCATAGGTATTTTTGTGGTTTACCATCTAAATATATTATATTTTCATCAATAGTTTTTAAAGAAAAGATTGAAAAAGAGATTAATAAAAATAAAATTAAATAATAATTGAAATAGTTCTTAACTATTAATGAAAAAAAAGGAATTGTTCCAACATAAAGTATTATTAAAAAAATAATCATTAAAAAATTTATGCTAAATATTAAATCATTAATTTCTTTAATATTTTTTTGTAATTTATTTTCTAAAAATGGAACAATAGACAACACTATAGAATGCAATATTATAAACATAGCAAAAAAAGTTATATATGAAAAATATATTCCTGATAATGTTGTAATATTTGGGACAAAACTAGAAATTATAAATAAAATTATTGGTATTATATTCGTAGCTAATAAAGCTAACAATAAATGAAATACATATCCATATAATCGATTTTTTTTCTTAAACAATTTGTTGTTAGTTTTTTCTCTTTTGAACCAAGGAATGTATTTTTTTTTCATTAAATTCAAAATAAATGCAGATAAAAAAATTCTAAAACTTAATAAAAAATTTACACATAAAAGTATGTATAATGCTCCAAGCTGATAATCAGTATTATTAAAATGAATTACTCCTATTCCAAATAAACTTATTAACATAAAACTAATTAAATTTGCTAAAGTAACAAAAAGAATATTTCATGATTCAAAAATATAATTTTTATATTTAGCATTTAAATATCATTGTGTATAAGGAACAATAAAAGCAAACATTAATAAGTCTAAAGAATTAGATAAAATAAACAAAACTGTCATCCATGCTTTTAAATTATTGGATTTAAATACAAAAGCACCAATAATCATTAATAAAACAACAAAAAACAGCGAACAAATTGCACTTTTGTGCATTTCTGTAATTTGTTCATTAATTATCTTGTTTAAATAAGTTTTATTACCATTCTTATTTTTTAATATTTTAAAGATTGAATAATCATTTGAACCTGATATAAGAATTAGTGCAAATGGCGTTACACCCATCATGATATTTAATATGCCATAATTTGAAATACCTAAAAATTTATTTACTAAAAACACTCTTATTAATCCAAAAGTCAATACAAAAATTTTTAATGCAAAAGTTATAATGGTATTAACAAATATTAGCTTTGCATCAGTTTTTTTTTGATTAAATTCTCTATACTTACTTTGTTTTATAATTTGCATCTTTATAAAAATTTGTGATTATTATAATAATAAAAAATATTGCTCAATTCTTGATTATATGTTTTATTATCAAAAATATATATTTGATTATTAATATTTTTTATTAGTTTAAAATCAGTTATTTTATTTTGATTTATTTCATTAATAAAGTTTAGAAACATCTTATTAAATGACCTTATTACAATGTATTTATAATAAGGTAAAATATCTTCTTCTCAATTCTGATTAGTAATATTATAAAAATATTTTTTTGTTTTTATATTTATGAATGCAGGTGGAGAAGCAATATATTTTGCTTCAATATTGTTT
>JAFNRE010000035.1:0-12739 GCA_017385735.1 Mycoplasmataceae bacterium | reverse complement strand
TATTGGACTTTGAAAAACCATTTGAATATTTTGACTTAATCATTTTTTTGTTGATTTTAAAAGTTTTTTGGAAGATATAAATTTATCATCAAATAAAATCGTTCCACCAGAGTTATCAATAATTCTAATAATAATTTTTCCTAATGTACTTTTTCCACTTCCAGATTCACCAACAATTCCAAAAAACTCTCCAGTATTAACTTTAAAAGTAATTTGATCTAAAACTTTTTTATTTGTTGAATAATATTTTTGAACATTTTGTACATCTAAAATTACATTATTTTTAATTTCTTCATTTTTTTCTTCATAATTTAATGACAGTTTTTTACTTAATTTAATTACATGGGTTGTAATGTAATTAAACATTGCAATTTTTTCTTCTGCATCTTTTATTCTTTTATCGTTATTATTCATCTTAATCTCGTTCAAAGTTCTCTTCTTGTTTTATATCATTTGTTTTTAATCAAACTGCTTGTTTTGCTAATTGAATTTTTTCTTTTACTCCTTCTGGAATATCAATTTTAGGTGCATCTTTATAAACTAATCAAGTAGCAGCTTTATGGGTATTTGAAATTTTAAATAATGGTGGTTCTTTTTCAAAATCAATTTTTAATGCATATTTATTTCTTGGAGCAAAAGCATCTCCATGAATTGGTAACATCATGTTTGGTGGAGTTCCTGGAATATATGCTAAATCACCTTTAATTTCAGGATTAGGAATAGATTCTATTAATGCTCAAGTATAAGGATGTTTTGGTTCAATAAAAATATCATTTAAAGTACCTTGTTCAATAATTTTTCCAGCATACATTACATAAATATAATCACAAAGGTTTGCAACTAATGCAATGTTGTGTGAAATAAAAATAATAGAAATATTTAATTCATCTCTTAATCTTTTAATTAATGAAATTACTTTTGCTTGCACAATTACATCTAATGCAGTAGTTGGTTCATCTGCAATAATTAAATCAGGTTCACAAGCAACTGCAATTGCTATTACAATTCTTTGTCTCATTCCACCTGAGAAAGCATTTGGATATTTATTGATATTATTAGCAATATCTTTAATACCAATAAATTGAAGAATTTCAAAAATTCTTTTTTTAATATTTTGTGGTCTGATATTTTCTTTGTATTGTTTTTTTAATTCAGCAATTAATGCATCATAATTAACATTATTACCAACATTATTTCTTTTATTTTTTATTAAATTATTTAATGCAATATGATATTTTCTTTTTTGTGAAACCTTAATAGCTTCTTTAATCTGTTTTCCAATTTTCATTGTTGGATTTAATGAAGTCATTGGGTCTTGAGGAATATATGCAACATAAACTCCTCTAACTTTTTTAAGCTTTTTTACATTCGAATATTTATTTTTATAACTTCATCAACTTCTTGATAATTTTAATAAATCAATTCCACATAAATTAATTTCTTTAGCACTTAAAATGTCATTGTCATTAAATCTTACAATAGATTTCATAGTAACAGATTTACCACTACCTGATTCTCCAATTAATCCAACAATTTCACCTTTATATGCACTAAAAGAAACATCTCTTACAGCATTAATAATCCCGTTTTTAGTTTTAAACTTAACTACTAAGTTTTTTACTGATAAAATTAAATCATTTTTTTTCATAATCATTAGTTTCTAGAATCCAAAGAGTCATTAACAGCATTAGCAATTACTTGGAAAGCAAGGTAAGGAAAGACATAAAGCATCATAACTGATAACATTAAATTTCAGTGAATTGTGTCTGCATGATAAGCATCAAAAATAATTTTACTTAGACTGATTCCAAAGCTTGAACTTAATCCAATAAATAATAAGAATGATGGTCATTGCATAATTCCACCAAAGGAGTTTAAAGAAAAGACAGTAACTTTACCAAATGTATTTGGCAATAAATGAGTTGTAACAATTTTAAATCTACTCATACCAATAATTTTTGCTGCTTGAATAAATTCATAATCTTTATATTTAATTACATAAAGTCTAGTAATAGAAGCAATTCCTGGTCATGAAATGATGATTAAAATTCAAGATAAATTTCATAATGATAAAGTTCCACCAGTAAATGAAAGTCCAAAAATAATTACTCACAATAATGTAGGAACAGATAAGATAACTTGGGTAATTCATTGCATAACAATATCAGCATTTGAACCTGCAAAAGACCCTTGAATACCACCATAAATTATTCCAAGAATTGTTGAACCAAGAATCACAATTATTGTAAATAGTGCAACTCTACTAAATGCATAACTTAATTCAGTTAAATAATCAATTCCATATTTATTCGTTCCTAAAACTGGGAATAGATCTTGCAATCCTTGTTGAGCATATGGATAAATATAAACATAATACAATCTACTTCCAGCAGGATGATAAAAACCTTTTGAAGTATCAACTATTCCAGAAGCTAAAGCCTTTTTATATTCAGCAATTGAATCATAAATGTGTTGTTGAATAATACTGTGTATTCCCATTCCAGGAAAACGTGGTGGTAAATATTGCAATAATGATAAAGAAACATGATCTGTAATTGCTTGATTAATGCTATATGGACTTGCATATGAAAAGATTGCAAAGAATAAGATTAAAAAAATCATTATAAAAGCAAATAATAAAGCAACTTTATTTTTTGCAAAAGTTTTTAAGGAATTGATTCATGTTGGCATGTTATTATCACCAATACGATCATTATTAATTTTTAATGAATCAACTGGTTTAAATAATTTCACAGCATTAAAGTTGTATTGTTTGTCTGTATTTTCACCAACTTCTGGATCAATTAACATAGTATTTAAATCTGTGATAACAAATCTTGCATCATTAATATTTTCTTCATTAATTAAATAACGATTATTTTTAAAATAATTTAATGAATTTCATTTAATACTGTTGTCATTAATAATAGGTGCAAATTTTTTATCTTGTCTTGTTAATTTAGTTTGAGTATCTTTTTGTTCATTTAAAGTTAATCTCTTTAAAATATTTTCTTTATTTTGATATTTTGATTTAGCAACTAAGACTTTTAATCCTAATAATTCACTATTGTTTCTAAATACAACTCTTGGATCAACTAGTACATATGCTAAATCTAATAAAATTGCATATAAGAAGTAAACTCCACTAAAAAATAAAATACTAAAACATTCAAAATAATATTGGTGTGATGTAACACCATCTGCAAGCATTTGACCTAAACCTTGACCTGTAGCATTACCAGAAATATTAAAGATAATTTGAATTACAATTGATCCACCAAAAATTAATAATAAATTGCCACTAGTTGCATAAAGAATTGGCATAAAACCATTTCTAAGAATATGTTTTCTAAAAATTTGAATACTACTTAAACCTTTGCCTTTTGCAGTTTTAATATATTCAGATTTAAAAATTTCTATGAATTCATTTCTACTCATGAAAACAACACTTGGCAGTCCCATTAAAGTAACAACAACTGTTGGTAAAATTAATGATTCATAAGATTTTAATGCTGAATTAGATGGAGCAAAAGGAACGTACTGTGCTGGTAAATGAATTACTCCTGCAAATTTAAATAGCAAGATACCTAAAACAAATACTGGAATAGATGAAACTAATACAGCAATAATATTAATAATTGAATCTGTAATTCTTCCTCTATATTTAGCAGCATAATATCCCATTCAAACTCCAAAAACAGTTGAAAAGAAGAATGCTGGTAAAGCATAAGCTATTGTAACTAACATTGAGTTATTAAAGTAAGTAACAACTGGAATTTGTGAACCAAAATATATTCCAAATTGATGACCTAAGTGTTGTATAAATCAACCAAATTGTTGTGCTGAATTAGTAAACCCTACACCATGTTCAAATAAATAACCATTTTCAGCTCATCAATCTTGTTTTTGAATTAAAGTTTTATATCCAGCTGGGGGCTGTGGTAAACCAGGAATTAGGTGCATTGCAAAAAAAGTAATTACAATTGCTGCAATAAGTGCTAATCCTGCTGCTAAAAGTCTATATAATGTATATTTAATCATTCTTTATTTAATTCCAATCATTTATTGCATTAACTAAATCTCATTGATATTGAGAATATGAATTATTGAACTCATCTAAGTCTGCTTCATAATAAAAATTGTTTTTACTATCATTAGTATAAAATAGTTTAGAACCAAGTATTCCTAGTCCTGATGTAGCAGCACAATACTGATAAAATTTATGTAATATTACTTCACTTGAAGATGTTGGACAATAATATGCAAAATTACCAACAAAATTTCCATATGGAATAATACTATTTAAAATAATGCGTTGAGATAAAGGATAAGCAGCAGTATTAGCAATTGCAGTTCAATTTATTATTGCATTAATATCTTGTCTAATTTCAGCTCCAGTTGTTCCATATATAAATGGATTTAAAGCAGTTCCTACAACTTTTTCATATTCAGGTTGTACATAACTTTTTAATAAACCTGTTTTATCACTATCTGTATATAAAATTTGACCATTATTTGAAATATAAGGAAATCCATATTTAGCATAATATTTTTCATTATCTACTATAGTTGTACTATTATTTGTTGGATTTGTATCTAATACTATTAATGGTTTATTTTGAGTATTTAATGGTTCACTAAAACTTGCTGGATTACTTGTTGTTAATTCATAAATTAAAGCATTATATAACACATTATTTGACATTTTATTAGCAACAACACCTGCAAAATATAAAAATTGATTTCCTGTTAATGAAATATCTTCTAATTGTGATGGGTTAACATTATTATCATAAGAAATTTGATTTGATAAGTATAATGCTAATTCTTCTTCTTTAGTTATATTTGAACTTCATTGTAAATTTAAGTGTTGAATTTTTTGACTTGCTGGAGCTAAAATATAATTTCCATATTGTGTTTTTAATGCATTATCAAAAAATGAAGGAATATATGTAGTTTGTAAAGAAGTATTAGTAAATGTATTTGCATTTACATAATATCCACCATTAAACAACAAATTAGGATCCATTTGTGGTAAACCATTTTTTGGATTTATACCACTACCATATAAATATAAAACACCGGGTGCTTTATCAAATGTTTCATTAGCAACTAAAGTAACATAAGCAGGATTCTTATTTATTTCTTGATAAAGTTTATTAAATTCAGTTTTATTATTATTGCTTAATGCATCTTGCATTAAAACAGAAATATTTCATACTCCATTAGTACTATTAGTTCCCATGAAATCATTTGTTAATTGTCCTAATGTGATATTTGATCAATTTTGGTGTATTGTACCTTGTAGATTTTGAAATGCTAATGCGTTTGATGGCATCGGATCAAAATAACCACCTTGTGAACCTAACATTGACAAAAAGTAAGATATAGGAGCTCCACCATTTCAACCAGTATTATTTACATTATTGCTTGTATTACTTGGACTTAAAAAATATGTAAATGTATCACCATTAGGATTATTATTTGGTTCATATTCTTCAGTTTGAAAAAAACCTGAACCTAAACCCAAATTATAATTATTTCCTGCTAAGCCAAGTTCTTGCAACATATAAGAATTGTCTTCTACTTGTCCTAATTGTTGACCTTGTCCATTAAAAGAATAATCACTAAAAGTTGCAGCCATTCATGCTAATGAATTATTAAAATCTTCAGGTTCAATATGTGATTGAACATTAGCAACTATTTTTCCATGATCATTTACTCAATTAATTTTTTCATTTAAAAAGAACTTATAAGCATTTGTATTATTAATTGCTGATGCTAAATTTCCATCAGTCAAAGTAATTACATGATATTTAATAAAATCTTCATAATCTGTATAATTACTTCATGTTTCATTATTCTTAAAATAACTAGAATTTAAGAATTGAGTTTGAGATAGCAATTCTTGTGGATTATTTGGATATAACAATAATGCTGGATTTGTAATAAAAGTTAAATTAGCATTTTTATTTTGTCCATCAATACTTAATATATCACCATGATTTATGCCACTACTGTCATAATGTGCACCAATGAAGTTATTTTGAACATTTAATAATTCAAAATTTTGTGCATCAATCAATTTTAATAAATTAGCATTAGGTTTATTTGTAACTCCATACCCATTACTATACTGTTTGTTACCTTCTTCATTTTGTAAATAGTTATAAGGCACATAATTCATCATTCCACTATAACAACCAGCAGCGAATTCTACAAAACATTGTCCACCTAAAACTGGAGCAAAATAATTATTGTCTGAACTTGACACCAAAGAACTAGGCAAAAATAAAACATATGGATTTGAACTTGAATAATCATAACTATCTAAATTAATATAATATTCACCATTGTTGAATGTATTAGCTGGATTATTTAAAATGTAAGTATTTTTTTGTGTTAAAATAGGGTTTTGAGTTAAATTGTTACCATGAGCATAAAATGGCATTACTGGAACAAGTGCATCAATTCATGTAATAAATTGAATTAATGAACTTTGTGAGGTGTATTGTACAGGAGAATTAGTAATTGATAAATTATCATAAAATGATTGTGAATAATTAGTTTGTTGATTATATTCTATTCCAGATGAAGAAACAATAACTTGTGTATTTTCAACACTAGAAACTCAATTTTGTATAGTATATTGTAATGTTTGACCAATTTGATTGTAATTATATTGAATTTGTCATCATCCATAATTTGTATTTCATGCAACTAAATTGTTAAAAGCATAAAATAAATTTTTAAATAATCCTACTGCTCATGCTGGCAAATTTCCTAATCCCATTGCATGTCTTCTAGCATTTGTATATGCTAATTGTTGTGAAAATGTTGATGGATTTGAATATGTTACATTAGCATCTGGTAAATTTGTGAATTGACCATTATTAGGGTTTGCTCCTGATAATAATGCTCATAAACATGGTCATAAATTTCCATTAACTCAACCACCATCTGAGATAAATAAATATCCAATTCAAGAACTTACATCATTATAGTCAGGAGATCAAGACATTGTACCAAGTTCACAATTTTGATTATTAGCAACTGCATTATAAGTTGTTGGTGAATATGGTATTAAATTAAAATTAATTTTATTGTTTGTTGCACTATCTATCGAATTTATAACTGAATTAGTAAATAAAGTAACCTTGCTATCAAAAAATGGTGCTTGAAGAGTTGTATAATAATTTAATGTTAATTTATTTCCAACTATTGAATCTAGATTACTAATTGTATTTTTAATTAGATTTTTATTATATAAATTACTTAATGAATCTTTATTAATTTGATAAGTACTAAATAATGGGTCAGTTTCTTGTTCTAATAAATTTGTTCCATTATAAACATTCATGGTAAAACTATTCTTTTTAGCCAAATCAATTCAAGCTTGTTGATTATTTGGGTTTGGTAAAGAAGTATAACCCATTTTATTTAGGTTTTTATACATTAAATTGATTGAATTTTCACCATTAAAATAACTAGAAGTTGATTTTAGTGTCTTGTTTTCACTAGCCAAAGCAATTCCTAATGACATTCCTCCAACAGTGATAATTCCAACTGAAGTACCTATGAGAATTCATTTTCATTTATTGCTAAATCGCTGATTAGATTTCATTTTATTTTTAATTTACAATTCTAGTTATTTATAGAAAATAAACCAACTTGAATTGCAAACTGGTTTACCTTTCTTTATTCTTTCATATAAATAACTATGTAATTATTCCAGTTTAACAAACATAAATTAAGCATGAACAATTATGCTTTATTTTATTCATATTATTGATTGTTAAACTTATGCTTTTCATAAAATTATTTTCAATTATTATAATATATTTTATTTTATTTTAAAATTTTTTTATGATGCATTTGTAACTACTCATTGAACATCATCATCTTGATCACACATGTTCATAAATGTTTCTAAACGTTCATTATCTTCTTTAGATAAATCAATATAACTATTAGGAATATATCTAATTTCTGAACTAATAATTTTTGTATCTTTAAGAGTTTCTAAAAGCTTTTTTACATGATAATAATCTTGTTGATCGCAAATTAATTCAATACTATTATCTTCATCATCTTTATTAATATCATCAATTGGATAATCAATTAATGTTTCAATAATTTCATCTTCACTTAAAGGTGAATTAAATAAAAATACACCCTTAACAGAAAAATTCATTAAGACACTATTACTTTTAGCAATTTGACCATGCAACTTAGATAAAGCAGCATTAATACTTGCTCTAGTTCTTCCAGGATTATCTGTTAATGCTGAAATAATAACACTTAATCCATTAGGACCATAAACTTCATATATTTGTGTTTCTAAATTAGCAGTATCTTTTTGAGCACCTTTAATATTTCTTTCAATTGATTCTTTACTTAGATTATTTTGTAAAGCTTTTTCTACAGCAGCTTTTAATCTTGGATTAGCATCAATATTAGGCCCGCCAGTTTTAGCTGCAGCTCTAATTTCTTTTGCTAATTTCATTCAAATCTTAGCGTTATCTTGTTGTTTCTTATTATTTTGACTTGCTATTAAATGTTTTCTTGGCATAATAAAAATTATTTCTTTACATATTTTTCTGGATGTTCAATCATCATTTTCTTTACAAATTCATCTTTTGGTAAAAAACCAAATTCTTGCATCATCTTTTTACATTCTTCATATTCTTTAATTGCTCATTCAAGATCTTGAAAACCAATTACTTTAACATCTTTTTTTTGTAATTGTTTATATTGTTCAAAGAAGTTTTTAATTTCTTCTTTGATATGATTTGGTACATCTTTTAAAGAAGTGATGTGTTCATATCTTTTATCACAATCAATAACAGTAATTAATTTTGTATCAGTTTCACCATTATCAATCATTTCCATTGCACCTAAAATTCTTACTGGAACCTTAATTCCTGGAATAAATGCTTGATCAGCAATTACTAAAGCATCTAATTCATCTCCATCTCAATCTAATGCATCTTGAATAAATCCATAGTTTTGTGGATAAATATTTGCTCCATATAAAATACGATCAACACTAATTTGTTTTGTAACTCGATCATATTCATATTTAATATTTGAATGTTTAGGAATTTCAATAATTACATCTAATTTATTTTGCATATTTTGCTCCTTTAGATAAACTTTACTCTTAAAAAATAATATTGTCTTTATTATATACAAGATATGCAATCAAGTTTAATGATTAATAAAAGAAGCACTTATATATTACAAATAATAATTTGATAAATAATAAAAAAGCAATAATACTTATTTAACACAAGAATTGCTCGAATGTAATTTCAAGTGCAACAATTTTATGAAAGGAATTGTTGTGTTTGAAATTGCATTCGAGTTTTTGAATTATAAGTTGATGATGTTTGTACAAATAATAAAGGTACTATATACAATTTTACACAAAACCATAAAAAACATATTTTTTTGTAATTGCATTTATTCATAACTATATAAAATGAAAATACTTTTTAATTATGCTTATATCTAGAATTTTCATCAGACAATAAGAATATGGATGAAAAAAATTAAATCAATAATAGATCTAATACAAAAATGCTTAAAATTATTACTTAATTACTTAAAATATAAACTAAATTTTTATATTAAAAGCAATCATCATAATTAATAATCATTGCTTTTTTATATTTATATAAGAAATTTTAATAAATTAACTATTATTATCAATAACAGAAGTATCTAATTGTTTTATTTCTAAGTTTTTTGGATCTTCTTTTTGTAATTTGTTAATTTTATATAGCAATAAAAAAGTTGGAATTACTAAAATATTAAAAACATAAAGAACTTTAGTTATATTTAAAATGCTTGTTTTATATATTTGTTGTATTGGTAAAGTTCTAACTAAATAAATTATATAAATACTAACAAAAGCACCAATTAAACTAAGTATTCAAATACAACATATTGATACTATTAACAATACTAATCAATCATGATGATGATTATACATTCATACTATAGATACAATAAATAAAGCAATAAAAACAGAATATAAAATACTATGAGATATTAAAACATATAATCATTTAATGATTTTTTGTAGTTGAAAGTTTAATGGAATTTTATTATTATTTTCAGTAGATCTTAAACATTTAATTAATCTATTTTTTGAATTATTCATATGTTTATTTTATTAATAATTAAATTATAAGTTTTATTTAATTAGTTAGATTATGATTTAAATTTGAAAAATTTATTTTATTAGTTAAATACTTTAAGAATTTTTTGTTTGTTTTATTAACTCTTTAGTATTTATTATTAATAAAAAAACGGGAATAAATCCAAAAACAATAAAAACATTACCAATACAAACTGCTTGATTTATGAATTGTAATTTTTTAATTTGTGTTTTTTGTATATGCAATTTAATAATAATTCTGTTTAAATATGAAAAAATACCACTTAAAACACATATAAAAATTATCAAAAAACTTAATGAAATATCAAAATCAAGCATTGTTTTATTTTGATTATGGTTTATTATTGTACTAAAAGATAAAGCAATCAAAATGACAGCAATAACTTGTCAAATTTGAAAGAATATTTCAATATATGATCATAAAATAATATTCTTTAGTTGAACTTTCAATAAATCTTTACAATTACTATCTTTTAATGATTTATTCATTTTTATACATAACTATTTTAATAAAAATTGAATTATATATAATCATATTAATTATTGAAATAAGTATTATTAGTGTATATTTCATAAATGCCTATATTATTACAAGATACTTTTATATTTTTTATATAAATTCAAACTTTTTAATTGAAATAATAATCGCAAAAAATAGTATCTATTTTTTAATTATTTTAAAGTGTTTAATTCATATTCTAAGGTTTTATATAATAAAAACAAATAAAACATAAAGGGTTAATATGAAAAAAAGTATAAAAATTGGAATGATTATTTCAACACTTTCAATAATTACTGCTTCTATTGCAACAACAACTGTTCTAATAAATAAAAATAGTTCTACATCATCAAATCAAAATTTAAAAAATAATTCAATATTAAATAATTTATCAGATAAGTGAGTAAATTCTTCAACTACAAATACTTATATACAAAACATGTTTAATGAATTTACTAATCCTAAAACATTTGAGAATAATAATTCAACTTTTATTTCATTTTTTAAAAATAATATAGATGAATACAATAAGACATTTAATTATAATGAACTAACTAATATTAGAAAACTATCAATAAGTGATCAAAATAAAATAAAAAATGCAATGCTTTCTATTTACACTTCTTTAAGAAACAAATTAGAATTAAAAGAACAAAGTAAAAAATCTTATTTTGATGTTTTAAAACCTTATTTAAATAATAATGTTATTAAACAAATTGAAGAAAATATTAAAAATTCCAATATATCTAAAAATAAAGATAGTAATTTTTTTATTTTACCAATTTGTTCTTTATCTTCAAATACTAATCTGCAACAATTAGCATCTAATCTTCAAGAAGCTTCAAATATTGCCTCTAATATAGCAACTGCTGCTGGAATACTAGCAGGTTTAACAGCTGTTGCAGCAATTTTTGTTGATTCTTTATGAGCAATCGTATCTGCTGCTAGCATTGTTTGCACAATTGCTGGTGCTGTTTCTTCAGCATTATGAATTGCTTATCAATCAATATATGCAAATATAGGACAAGCGCCACAAGGTTGATTAA
The DNA here is from genome assembly GCA_017385735.1 of Mycoplasmataceae bacterium. Taxonomy (GTDB): domain Bacteria; phylum Bacillota_I; class Bacilli_A; order Mycoplasmatales; family Mycoplasmoidaceae; genus RGIG1987. The sequence continues at coordinate 1,008 of JAFNRE010000035.1, read as the reverse complement.
CTGCTGTTAATGCATTAAGTTCTACAACATCATTAGGTGGTTCAATATCAAGCATTGTTATTACTATTACAAAAGCACTTGATAGTCTTGGTGCTTGAGCTTCTGTAATTCCTGGATTAAATGCTCTAATTTTGATTTTAACAACTATTTTAAATAATGTTAATTTATAATGATTGCTACAGGATTATTAGGATATCACCATTCAACTAAAAAAGAAATCTTACAAGATTGCAATTATTGTATTAAGAAATATATCGTTAATGATAATTATTATGAATTAACGAAAAAGTTTTGTACTAATAAAGCTAAAAACTATTCAAAAAAAGTTATAAAAATGTATTTTATTTTTTTTAGTATTTGAATAATTATGGCAATTTCTGTTAGTTTATTAACATATTTTAGTTGTATTTATGTACATTATTGATTAAAGTATTATACTATTTATATAGTTATATCTTTTAGTATTTTTGTTATTTCATTAATTACTTTAATAATTTGGTTAAAAAAAGTTATTTTTGATAAACTAAAAGAATATATAGAAGTATTTATGCAATTAGTTAAAAATAATTTTATTAAAAGTGATTTATTAAGTTATCCACAATTAATTGTTAATGTATTGTTTATTGAACAATATTTAGTTGATCCAACTTATTATCAATTTACTAATGTTTCTCCACCTTGATTGTTATATGGATTTGCTAATTTTTATGATAAATTAAATCAATATTACTTAGATAATCATGTAGATAATAAAATCAATAATTTAAATAATAGCAAATAAAAATTAAAGAGATTTTTAATTTATATTACTTAAAAGATTTATAAATTCAATGTAATAGTTTACAATTTAATCATTTAGCTAATATTCCAATTTTTTCAAATTCAAGACCATTGTCAGAAGTAATGCTTCTTACATATAATTTATGGCAATTATATACAATTTTACACAAATTGTTTTTAATTAAAAATTAAAGATAAATTTAACATAGAAAATGTTTAATTTTCATG
>JAFNRE010000003.1:0-6360 GCA_017385735.1 Mycoplasmataceae bacterium | reverse complement strand
ATTAATGAACACTTATTAAGTCAAAAAAAAGAAATTGAGTCAAGTCACTTAACAATTAAAGAAATTAAAGCACCTAATCAAAAAGCTGATCGTATTCTTTCATTCTTAAAGAACTTTTTAGAAGAAGCTGATATTTTATCAATTAAAGATATTAAAGATCTAAGTAAATATCTAGAATTTATTACTGGAGATTTAGACTTTTATAATGATGTATTAGCAAATAGAAGTTTTTATTCAAATAATATTATAAAAATTCTTGATAAATATGAATGATTATCAATTTCTTATTTAAAAGAACTTTATTTGAATAAAGGAATGATCATTTTTGATTATGATGAAATGACTCAATTAATGAAGAAAATTCCAGTAAGTATTAATCAACAACAATATGAAATGTTAAGAATTGTTGATCTTTGAAATAAGATTGTAAAAGAAGAAAAACGATTTAGTGAACTTACAGGTTTTCATATTAATGATATCTTCTTACAATTAAGAAAGAATGAATTAAAAGCAGCACAAAATATTGAAGAAATTGTTTATACAAAAATTGTTGAACAAATGCGAGAAAACTTGGCAAAATTAAGTGATGAAGATAAAGAAGATTTACAAAGTGTATTTAAAATTTCAGCAGATAAAAATTCTTATCCTTCAATTACTAAATTTGTAACAAGATACTATAAAGTTTTAAGATATATTTTTCCAATTTTTGTAGCAAGACCTGAAAATGTGGCAACATTAATTCCATTGCAACCAAAAGAATTTGATTACGGAATTTTTGATGAAGCTAGTCAAATGTTTATTGAAAGAGCTTATCCTTGTGTTTATCGATGTAAGATTAAAATTGTATCAGGAGATGATAAACAATTAAAACCAACATCTTTCTTTATTGCAAATAATGCAACAAATGATTATGATATGGATGATTTTGATCGTGTAAATTCTTTACTAGAACGTGCTAAAACTGCATGATGAACTGAATTTAATTTAAAAAACCACTATCGTAGTGATTCTAAAGAGTTAATTGAATTTAGCAATAAATATATTTATAACAATAGTTTGGAAGTTGCAACAAAACAAGGATGTTATGAAAAAGCCATTGAAGTTATTGATTGTGATGGTATTTTTGATGATGGTGTAAATGAAGTTGAAGCAAAAAAAGTAATAGAATTATTAAAACAAAATCATGCTTTATATCACAAAATTTTAATTGTTTCTTTCAATGCTAAACAAGCTAATTATATTAATAAGTTAGTGATGGAAGAATATGGTAGATTTGATTTGAAACTTCAAGAAAAAATTAATCATGATCAAGTTGTAATTACTAACTTAGAAAATGTTCAAGGTAATGAAGGAGATCTTGTTATTTTAAGTGTTACTTATGCAAAAAACTCTGAAGGAAAAATTAATACCAATTTTGGTCCTTTAATTACAAATGGTGGAAGCAATAGATTAAATGTTGCTATTACTAGAGCAAGAAAAAGGATGTTTATTGTTAAATCCATGTTTGGTTCACAAATTGTTGTTTCAAACATGAAAAATAATAATGCTTTAATTTTCAAACATTTTATTGAATATGCTGATAAGGAAAAAGATTCAATCAGTTTAAGTAAACAATTAACTTTAGATTACATTAATAGTTTTGAATTAAATATTGAAAATAGTGAAGACTTAAATAATGCATTTCATAATGATGAAGTTGTTAAAGAAATTTATGGAGAACTTGTTAAGAATCTAAATACTAAATACAAAGTTATTCCAAATCTAAATATTTCTAATAAAGAAATTGCTTTAACAATTTATAACAAAGATCTTGCTAAGATAGAATTATTAATTATTGTTGAAAAGTGAAAAGAAAACCAAAATACTAAAACTTTTATGGAAGATTTAGATCGTCAATTTTTCTTAGAAGATAGAGGATATTCAACATATAGAATTAAACATTATGAATGATTCTTAGATAAAAATAAGATTATTTCTAAATTAATTAGAATGATTCAACCAACAAGCAATGAACGTGAACCTATTAATGTTGTAGTATTTGCTAAAAAAGTTTTGTATGATAAATAATATAAAATAATACTACTTATTTTTAAGTAAAAATGAATGGAGAAATTAATTATGGATGAACTAAATAAAATGTCTTTTGAAGAAATCATGAAAAAAATGAATGAACTTCAACAAATTGAAATTAATTGAAATCAAAATAAAAATCCAACTCAATTAAGACAAGCTATTAAAAATCTTAATTTAGCAGATTTGGATTATTTATCTTCAAAAATTGATGATCCAATTGCATTAGCAACAATTGTGAAATTATATTTTTATAAATTCTTTGCCATCATTAATATGAAAGTAAAAGATATGATTATGGATTATAAAGACAATCCAATGAAATTACAAGAATTGCAACAAGAATTGCAAAAAATTCTAAATGTTGATTTATCAGGAATGAACTTTGCAGAACAATTTAGTGAAGATGCACCAAAAGAAGAACCAAAAACCAAAGATATTGATAAGAAAAAATTAAATTAAATTATTTTTATATTATTAATTAGTCTTTAAAATAACTTTATTTTAGACTAAAATAAAAATATTAATATTATACATATTTTAGTGGTGGTTAATATATATGCAAAACACAAAAAAAGAAGCTGCTAATAATTCTGATCAACCATATGATTACATTAAAGAACCATTACTTTTTAGAAACTTTAGAAGTAATCCAATTAATGTGCATGGAGTTTGAAATGCAGTTTATATTGTAAAATCAAAAGTTGATCGCTTTTCTGATTGAAAAAAAATTTATAATGCTACTTCAGCAACAACAATTATTGATGGAAATACATATGTTTCACCATCAGCAGAAATTAATATTGAAAATTTCTTAGATTATTATTTTCCTTTTGAAGCACCAATTTTTATTGAAAAAAACCTTGATTTATTAATTCCTGAAAAAGTTGAAAAAGCAGTTGATGTATATCCTAGTGATGTTCATATTCAACCTGAACATCAAGTTGTAGATGTTGATTTAGCAAATATTTTATTACTAAAAAAACAAGCAAAAGATACAACAAAATTACCTATAGATATTAATACACAATTTCAAACACAAACTAAAGCAATTCCTCTTCAAGATATTTCATTATCTAAACCACCAGTTGCTCTTAAAGAAGTATCAAGTATTGACTTGAATAACTTAGTAATAAATAAAGAAAATGATAATAATACTAAAGAAGATTCAACTTTAGTTGAAAGAAGTGATGTTTACAATGTTTTACAAGAAATTCTTTTAAAACAAAAAGAAGCTTCAAATACTTTATCAAATAAAACTTCATACAATAATCAACCTATTGTTCAAACCTTAACACAACCAGTTGAACTTAGTGATCTTTCAACAACTCATTCACCAATTTATGAATATCAAACAAAGCCTATAGAAGTAAGTGATATTTCTATTAACAATAATGATCTTCAAGTTGTTCAAAAACAAATTTCTGATGTTAAATTACAAAATATTAAATTAAATAATGAAATCGATGTTCAAAGAAGTATTGCACCAATTTTATTAGATAATATTAAAACTTCTTTAGCATTAAATATTGAAAAAGAAATTGCAGATATTAATCTATTAGACGCTTCATTAACTAATGCATTAGTTAAAAAACCTGATGCTAAAATTTCTATAGAACCTATTTCATTATCCAATATATTAACTAGCTTACATTCAAACATTCAATATCAAATTGAACCATTAGAATTAAATGATATTTTTATTAAAAAACCTGAAGTTAACATTGTTCAAAAACAAACTTCTGATATTGATTTATTAAATCTTTCAGTAAAGAAAGAAATTGCTGATATACAAACAGTTATTGAACCAGTTTCATTAAGTAATATAACTACAAGTTTACCATTGGTTTTTGAAACAAAAATTGCTGATATTAATTTAAGTAATCTTGAAGTAAATAAGGATATTTTTATACAAACTGCAATTGAACCAATTTTATTACAAGATTTATTAATTAAAACTAAAGAAGTTACTGAAAGAAAGATTAATGATATCGAATTAAGTGATTTCATATTGCCTTCAAACAAAATTTCAGAAGTTGTACAAACACAAATTCAACCTATTTCATTATCAAATATTTCTACATCATTACCACTAAATATTGAAAGACAAATACAAGATATTAATTTAAGTAATCTTGAAGTAAATAAAGAAGTTGCTAATGAAATTGCAATCCGACCAATCTTATTACAAGACTTATTAACTAAGACTAAAGAAGTTATTGAAAGAAAAGTTAATGATATTGAATTAAGTGATTTCATATTGCCTTCAAACGAAATTTCAGAAGTTATACAAACACAAATCCAACCTATTTCATTATTAGATGTTTCAACATCATTACCAGTAAATAGTGAAAAACAAATACAAGATATTAATTTAAGTAATCTTGAAATAAATAAAAACGTTGTTAATGAAATTGCAATCCAACCAATTTTATTACAAGACTTATTAACTAAAACTAAAGAAGTTAGTGAAAAAATAATTGATGATGTTGAATTAAGTAATTTAACTTTAGTTTCACAAAATCAAATAGAAATTATTCAAAAACAAATTGCTGACATTGAGTTAAGTAATATTTTGCTAGATGTTGTTGTAAATAAACAAATAGAAATTTTGCCACAAGATGTTGAAGTACAACAAGGTACACAATTATTAGAAGAACCAATTAAAGAAGCAATTTATATTGAAAAAGAAGTACCTGTAAAAGTTGAAAATACAGTATATGTTCCAGTTGAAATAAATAAACCTTTTGAAGTTGTTAAAGAAGTTACAAAATATATAGAAGTAGAACACTATGTTCCTGCTAAAGTTATTGAAAAAGATGTTGTTAAATGATATGATAATGTTTCTTATGTAGAATTACCTGAAAAACAAAAAACTGAATATATCGAAATTCAACATGAAGTTCCAGTAGAAGTTGTTAAAGAAGTAAATGTTCCTGTATTTATTGAAAAACCAGTAACTTCTTTCAGTAAAAATCAAGAAATAAAACAAGATCTAAAACTAATTACTCCAAGTGATATATCAATTTCATTTATAGAACAAAAACCAAAAAATAAAGAAGAATTAAAACTAATTCAACCAATTAATATTTTTGATAATGATTCTTCAACACAACCTGAAAATACTGAACTTAATAAAGAAGAAGAAACAGAAGATATTAATAAAACTGAAATTGAAGATGAAGATGCAACTGTTGTACCAATAACAGATGAAAATGATGAAATTGATGAATTTGATGATTATGAAGATTATGATGATGAAGATGAAGAAGAAGGTACAACAAAGAAAAGAAGAAAAAGAAATACTAAACCTTACTTGATTTTATACAATGGTAATAGACCTTTATCTTCAACTAACATTATTGACAAGTATCAATTAGATAATGAAACACTAGGTACAATTCCCCAAGCTCCAAAAAACCTAAAACAAAGAAAGAAAACAAAAAGATAAAAATAAAAAGAACCTTATGGTTCTTTTTTCATATATTATTAAATCTATATAAATTAAAAATGATATTAGATAAAAAACCTGATTTAACTTTAAATAAGTGTGAATTTAATTTGCAGGTTAATGGACTAAATGAACCAGTTCCTTGTATTTTTTTAAAAGCTTTAAAACAAGATGTAGATAGTATTGTGATTTTTAATCATGGATTGAATGGTTCAAAAGATTCATTGAACTTTTTGAAACATCATTTAAATAATGCACATTTAATTGGATTTGATGCTAGAGCTTGTGCTAAAAATAAAAATGAAGGCACTTCACACTATAATGAATTTGCTTTAGATTTAAAGAAAATTATTGATACATTAAAACAAGATTTAAGTTATTTAAATGTTGATAGATTTTATTTAACTGGTGAATCATTTGGTGCTGCAGTTTGTTTATTATTTTATAAAAAATATCAAGATGATATTAATGGTGTGTTTATTTGAAATATGCCTAGAAAAATTATTGATGTAACTGGTACAAAAAAAATTCAACAATTAAAATTAGGATTAAGTATTATGTGATCTTTAATTACTAATTTGCCAACATATTCAAATGCGCCTGCACCAATTGATAAACTAAGCAATAATCGTACTTTATTTTTAGCAACCAAATTAACTAAACAACATATAAAAGATGATAATAGAAACATCATTGCTGCATGATTAGGAAACTATAAAGCATGAAGAGTATTATTATCAAAAAAATTTATTAATAATGCTAAAAAAGATATTATTTACATTAGTTCTAAAACAGATCCTTTAAGAGATAATAAAGCATGTTTAGAATTAGATGCTGCT